>DATIPL010000549.1:0-7967 GCA_035471965.1 Gammaproteobacteria bacterium | reverse complement strand
AAAGGTCAGCAGCACGACGCCGAGCATGGCCGTCACCACCACCGTCTGGCGCGCCAGATCGCCTTCCGCGTTGGCCACCAGCAGGATGGCCGCGCCCATGGCGCCGGGACCGGCAATCAACGGCGTCGCCAGCGGAAACACCGAGATGTCTTCCTTCAGATGCGCTTCGGCGGACTCGTCCGCCGTGGTGGACACCCCGCCCGAGCTTCGCGCGAACACCATGTCGATGCCGATGAGCAAGAGCAGAATGCCGCCCGCGGTGCGAAGCGCGGCGAGGGAAATACCGAGATGCGACAACAGCGTGTCGCCGAGAAGCGCGAAAAGAAGAAGTATGCCGGCGGCAATGAGCGTGCCCTTGAGGGCCATGTTTCGCCGGCTTTCCGGCGTCGCTTTCGCCGTCAGGGCGGCGAACATCGCCGCCACGTCGATGGGGCCGATGGTGACGAAGAAGGTCGCGAAGGCAACGGCGGCAGTCTTGAGCATGTCGACAGAAGGTATGGAGGGGCAGAGCCCTTATATCAGGATCGGACGGCGGAGGGAAAACCGATCAACGGGCACAACGGAAACACATCCGGCGCCTCATATCACTTCCAGCGGCGGCTCCTCGAGCTGGGCGATCTGTTCCTTGAGATCGCTCAAGTGTCCTTCCCAGTAAGACGGCGTGCCGAACCAGGGGAAAGCTCTGGGAAACGCCGGATCGGACCAGCGCCTGGCGATCCAGGCGGCATGGTGCATGATGCGCAAAGCGCGCAAGGCCTCGACCAGCGCGAGCTCGCGGGCGCTGAACTCATAAAAGGTGCGGTAGCCGGCGAGAAAATCCGACATCTGTAACCGCATTTCGTCGCTGCTGCCGGCCAGCAGCATCCACAGATCCTGGACCGCGGGTCCGGTACGGCAGTCGTCCAGATCGACAATGGCGGGTCCCGACGAAGACCACAGGATGTTGCCGCGGTGAAGATCGCCGTGCAGTCGAATGCGCCGCACGTTCGACGACTTCTCGAACTGCTCGCGGATGTGCTCGAGCAGCGTATTGCTGGTCTGCTGGTAGAGCGTGTCCGTGCCCGGAGGAAGGAAATCGTTCTCCAGCAGAAAACGCGCTGATGCCTCTCCGTAGCTTTCCACGTCGATGGCGGGCCGATGCTCGAAGGCGCGCAGGGCACCGACGGCGTGCATGCGGCCGATGAAACGGCCGAGCTGACGGCGATCCTCCGCCTCCTGCAGCTCCGGCCAGTAGCCGCCCCGGGACGGATAGAGTGCAAAACGAAAGCCGGCGTACTCCACCAGGGTGCGCCCTTCCCCGTCCCTGAGCGGAGGCACCACCGGGATCTCGTGCCCGGCGAATTCGAGGGAAAACGCATGCTCTTCGAGTATGGCGTCGTTCGACCAGCGACCGGGACGGTAGAACTTGGCCACCACCGAAGGTCCGTCCTCGACTCCGATCTGATAGACGCGGTTTTCGAAGCTGTTGAGCGCGAGCAGACGGCCGTCGCAGCGCACGCCGAAATGCTCCGCCGCCTCGAGAATGACGCCCGGCTCGAGGCCGTCGAAGGGACGCCCGTCGCTGCTCATCGGCTCGAGTGCCGACGGGTGTTCCGCGGCGTGAAGCGTGATCGCCGGAATCCGGCCCGGCCGCGCGGGCGGCTCAACGGGTCAGGCCCAGCCGCTGATGCCACTGGGCGATGGATTCCTGCGGATATTCGTCGAACTGTTTGTCCGCCGGGTTGACGCAGGGCGAGACCCACGGCGCCTTGGACCCCAGCATCAGGTGGGTACGCTCCGGCGGCTCGGGCAGCGCGGTGTCGATGGCCGAAGCGAAAGGGTGCACCAGCTCGGGCCAGCGCGGGTCCCAGACCCAGAGCGCGCTGCCGCAGTGCCTGCAGAAGTGGCGCCGGGCCGGGCTCGGCGAGCGTTCTCCGCCTTCCGCATCCGCCAGCCTTGCCTGGTACACGTTGAGATTTTCCTTGCCCTCGACCTCGAGCGTGGCGTAATCGCCCCCCAGGTTGATCCCGTACCCGCCGCTGCCGGCGGTCTTCCGGCAGATGGAGCAGTAGCAGAGATTGAAGGGATAGGGGTGATGCGATTCCAGGCTGAACCTGACTTTCTTACAGTGACACGAGCCTTCCAGTTGCATGAGTCTCTCCAATCGAGTCCGGGTCGCGGCGGTTACTGATCCACCACCGAGCCGTCCGCGTGCAGCCGCGTTTTGACCGGCCGCGGCCGGAAAGGAAAACGCTCTTCCGCATCCTCCGCCAGGCTGACGCCGATTCCGGGCACGTCGGGGATGACGATATAGCCGTCCTCGAGCCTGAGCGCCGAGTCCACCATGCCCCCGGGCGCCGCCTCCCCCCCCGGCGGAAGATGCTCCGCACCCGCGGTGCCGGGCATCAGCGGAAATTCCTGCAGGGCGAAGTTCGGAATGCAGGCCGCGAGCTGCACGCAGGCCGCGGTGCTCACCGGACCCAGAGGATTGTGCGGCACGACGCGAACGTAGCGGGCCTCGGCCAGGGCCGCGATCTTCTTCGCATGCGTGATACCGCCGCACATGCACACGTCCGGACGCACGTAGTGCACCGCGTTGCGCGCGAGCAGCATCTCGAACTCGAAGATGGTGTGCAGTCGCTCGCCGGTGGCGATGGGCACGTGCGTCTTGGACGCGATCTCCGCCATGGCGTCGAGATTGTCCGGCAGGGTCGGGTCCTCGATGAAGAACGGCCGATACTGTTCTATCCCCCGCGCCAGCGCCACCGCTTCCGCCGGGGTCAGCCGCCGGTGCACCTCGATGCACAGATCCACCTCGTCACCCACCGCTTCGCGAAACCGGCGCACGCGATCGATGGCGCCCTCGATAAGCCGAACGTGGGTCTCGTAGTAAGGCTTCTCGCGGGGCTCGTCGAGAAACGGGGAGAGATGACCCAGCGCGGTGAAGCCCGCCGCCTTGGCCGCGACGCATCCCTGAACCGTTTGCTCCAGGCTCTCACCGTAGACATGGTAGTAGGCCCGCGCCCGATCCCGGGTCTTGCCGCCCAGAAGCCGGCAGCTCGGAACGCCGAAGTGCTTGCCCGCAATGTCCCACAGCGCGATATCGATGGCCGACAGCGCGCCCATGATGGCGGCGCCGCGAAAGTGGGTCCAGCGATAAAGATATTGCCAGTGGTGCTCGATGCGCAGCGGGTCCTGGCCGATGAGATAACGCTTGAAGGTATTGACCGCCTCACCGGAAGCCTCCAGGTAGCCCCAGGTGCCGGATTCGCCCAGGCCCTTGATGCCGGCGTCGGTCTCCACCTCGACGAACAGGAACCGATCCACCGGGCGGATACGGACGTCGGTAATCTTCATCTCACTCCCTTTGGCGTCGAAGTTTCGTGACCGCAGCGCAATTTGATTCGAAGCTCGATTCTACGATCCATTACACCATCGCCACGATGAACAGGCGGGAGAAGGGATAGAGGGTCATGCCGCTTGCCCGGCGCGGGTAGGCCCGCCGCAGCCGTTGGCGGTAGCTTTCCAGGAACCTGTCCCGTTCCGCGCCCTCGAGCCCGTTGAGCACCGGCCGAAGCCCGGTGGCCTTGACCCATTCCAGCACCGGGTCCTCGCCTTCCAGAACCTGCAGGTACTCGGTCTCCCAGATATCCAGATAACGCGAGCGATTCGCAAGCAAATCGTAATACGCGTCCTTGTCCTCCACCCACTTCCGCGCAACGCTCATTCTCAACGCCTCGGTGCCCAGCGGACCCCCGCCCTCGCCGCCTTCGTCCAGCGTTTCCCGCATCAGTCGGTGGGACGGCAGTTCGAAGCTGAGCGGCATCTGCACCGCGAGGCACCCGCCGGGATTCAAGAAGCCCGCGAGCTTCGGAAACAGAGACTCATGCTCTTCTACCCAGTGGAGCGTGGCGTTGGAGTAGACGAGGTCCGGGAGTTCGTCGGGCTTCCAGGTTGAAACGTCGGCCTCGATCCAGTCGACGTTGCCGCCTCCGGATCTCGCTTTCTCCAGCATCTCCACGGAGCTGTCCAGTCCGAAGACCTTTGCCGAAGGCCAGCGCCCCGCGATGAGCCGCGTCACCTCACCGGTTCCGCAGCCCAGATCGAATATGATCTCCGGCGCTTGCAGCGGAATCCGGTTGAGCAGCTCGAGCGCCGGCCGCAGGCGATGGTCGGAAAATTTCTGATACTGGGCGGGATTCCAGCGGGTATCGGTCGCTTGCTTCGCGCTCATGGGTCAGTAGTCTCTGCTCGAGCTCCGTCACCTCGCGTCGGCGAGCTGGTCTCTCAGTCGGCCGATCACCACCTGCGTGAACTCCCCGGTGCCGAGCTTACCGCCCAGATCACCGGTGGTCTCGCCGTCGCGGATCGCGCCGAGCAGCGCAAGCCGCAGCGCGTGACCCAGGTCGTAGCGATCGATGTGATCCAGCAGCATCCCCAGCGCCAGCAGCATCGCGGTCGGATTGCACAGATTGCGTCCGGCGATGTCGGGGGCCGTGCCGCCGGCCGGATCGAACATCGCGATGTCCACGCTTCTGTCCGGCTTGAACGAGTAGTTGCCGCTCGCGCCGGTGCCGATGCTGCCGACCAGCCCCGAGGACATGTCCGAGAGAAAATCCCCGTACTCGTTCAGCACCAGGATTACCTGATAGTCCTGCGGCCTGAGAATGATCTTGGCGAGCAGGGCGTCGAACAGCTCGTTGCCGAATTCCACGTCGGAGTAATCCGCCGCGATCTCGCGCACCACCGCCTCGAACAGCCCGTCGGTGACCTTCTGCACGGTATGCTTGGACGACGAGGTCATACGCAGGCCTTTCTTGCGCGCAAGCTCGAAGGCGAAGTGCGCCGCCTGCGCGCACGGCTCGCGTTCGACGATACGGACCGAGACCGCGGCGTCGCGCCCCACGTACTGGCCCGGATCCTCGTAGGTGCCGCCGGTGGCGATACGCACGATGTGCAGGTTCACCGCCTGCTTGAAGTGGGATTCGATGCCGGCGATGGAGATGCAGGGGCGGTAGATGACGCTGAAGTCCAGCCGGCGCCGAATCAGCGCGTTGGGGCTGCGGGTCTTGGTCACCGTCGGGTATTTGAGCGCCAGCTTGTTGGCCCGCATCGACGCCTCCGCCAGGTCGATGGCCTTGTCGCCGTTCCGCTCGCGGGTCTCCAGCGACCAGTCGACCCGATCGAAGACGATGTCGATGGGCAAAGCCTCGGCGACGGCGGCGACCGATTGCTGCAGCTCCGGACCGATGCCGTCGCCTTCGAGTTCCGTGACGCTTATTGTCGTCATGCGATGTCTTCTCCGCATCGAGGCCCGCCGGCGCTGTCGGCGCTCGATATCGATTCAGGTTACATCGTCGAAGCGGGGTCGTACAGCGTGACTGCAAAAACCACTGCGGGCCACGCGCAAGATGAACGCTACGGCAAGAGAGCCGCGTCGGATGCAGCCGGTCCGGATGCCTTATGCTTCGCCGGCCGGCTTCTCTGCGATCAGATTCAGGCTGATCGGCACCCCTTTGAAAATCATGGAGCTCGTATCCTCGAACAGGCCGAACGCTTTCACTCTTCTGATGTTCACGTACCCGGAATCACGCAGGAATAGCGTAAGAAATTCCTCGTTCAGCCCGACGAGATGATAGTCGTACTCGTCGACGTGACCCCCGAAAATCATGCGCATGACAAAGAATCGGTCACGCAGGTCCAGCCCGTCTTTCTTGATCATCAGCTCGGCGAGAACGTCCAGATCGGGAACGCTGATGAGCGCCCTTCCGCCGGGTTCCAGAATTCGATTCCATTCTTTGAGCGTATCGAGCAACTCATCCTTGTAGTCGAGATGCTCGACCACGTGGGACGCGTATATTTCGGTAAAAGTACTGTCGGGGAAGCGGGACAGATCCTTCGCGTTGCACACATGATCGACGACAGGACCGGGAACCGCGTTGAGCACCTCCCAGCCCTCTGATTTCACCTGCCCGCCGATATGCAGCTTTCTATTCAACGGAAATTTCCCTACGGCAATCGAGCCGGTACCTCAGCTGCACCAGGCGAGGCCCGCGACCTCCCCGCGCCAGATATTCTCGTGTCTCACGCAGTCTACAAGCTCGCCAAAGACGAAAAGACCCAGGACCGCCAGCAGTGCGCAGAGCAAAGCAAGGACGTGATCCGTCCATGCCATGATTCGACGTTCCTCGTCGGTATTCAAGCCCCACTTAGAGGGAAAGACGAATTGTCGGCCGGCGATGGCGTGGCTGAGGAGATCGCAAATGACAAAGGACGCCCCAACTGTGAACGGGAGAGACAGAAACGCGGACAAAGTATGCAATGGAGCAAGCACTATGGTTAGCGCCGCGAGCACGACAGCCCACGCAAAGAATCGCCGGTTCTTGTGGTCTGCGAAGACGGTCGTCCGTAAACGCATGGTCCGTTCTGTTCACATACAGCTCAGGCTACGTCGCGGCGCCGTCTAAAGAGAGATCGGGGACCCGATTATCGCCGTGGATTACCGTCTCCAGACAAATTTCGCCACCAACCGCGATGCTTTCAGGTGCACAGACCCGGCGCGACGTCGACGTCAGCCAGCTTGGCGCCGTCGCGGTCCACGTATGCGTAGCGTAAAGTGGCGCCTTCCTCGAGTAGCTTTTTCATCTCAGCCGTGCCACAGGCATTGCGCACCCCGATCTGTCGCAGCATCGGAACCAGCCTCGCCAAATCCATCTCGGCGGCGGCGACGGTGTGCAGCCGCTGGTGATAAATCAGCGCCGGCCCGATTATCTCCACCGACTCGAGCCGGGTATCCGCGTCCAGGTCGAGCGGCAGGAGGGGCAGCAGTCTGCCACGTATCGCCTTCAGCGACGCGGCGAGTTTGTTCGAAGGTTTGCACTGAGAGAGGGACACGGTCTCCGTGTACTCCTCCACCACCACCCAGCGATTTTCAAGTTGAACCACGTCGAGGTGGTAGTTTGGGTCGGACACGCACTTGATGGCCGAGGTCCTGATTGCGGTCACCCGGTATCCATCGCCGTGAGGGGAAACCTTGACATTCTCGAAGGTGCTCGTATCGCCGCGCTTTTTCGCGATGGGCATGACACGAACCAATAGCCGCTTCCACTGAGCACCTGAGAGCTCCAGTGTCTCTTTGCCGTCGCGTAGCGTGATGATTCGGGCATCGGGGCTGTACAAGTCAGCAATCCCAGCGTCGAAGGCGGTCGCCCGTCCGACCAAGTCGGCGAAGAACTCGCGAACGTTTTCCGCGTCTCCGGCGTATGTAACCGGAGAAAGGGCGATAAGCAGGAGAATGAGCACTCGCATATCAAATCCTCGAAGTTGATCCGGGAAAACCCGGCGGCTTACTTCTTTCTGATATCAGAAAGATAGTCGAAATCAGCCGAACTTCAGCGGATTTTCTGCGCCGATTTCAGACAAGCAAATATCGAAAAATAAAGGGAGTTGGAGTCGGCGATCATGCGATGGTCAGGCGTCTTCAGTTCCCACTGAACGAAGCGATATGTCTCAGGTATTCCGCCGGGAAGCCGTATCGCCTTGCCGGATTCAGTATGCGGTCCACGTACGCAGAATCCGGTTTCGAGGGCCGCATATCGTGAGACAGATAGCATAGTGCCGGTAGCGAGATGTTCTCGGCTGTGGTCACCACCACCGCTTCCGGCAGGTAGGTTCCACCGAGCTTTTCTTGCGCGTGGCCCACATAGAGCCCGTCCAGCTCCCGGTGGGTGAGCCGGGTCAGAATCCCGTAGGCCTCGGAAGATTCATCGCGCACGAGATTCGCCAATGGTGAGATGGTGAGCCGATAGCCCGGCAATCGGGCGATCCGGTAGGGCCTTTCATCAATCTCCGCCTCTGCGAGAACGGCGAAGTTGATGTAGGAGCCATAGAAGAAAACATCGACCTGATGACTGTTCATTCTGAAAAGGGGCCGTAGGCCTCAAACTGAGTCGAATCGCCGGCAGCCCGGCGACAATCCGGCCGCAGCC
>DATIPL010000548.1:0-1576 GCA_035471965.1 Gammaproteobacteria bacterium | reverse complement strand
CTCGAGAATTTCCCACAACGTGCCGACGGTGACCGCCAGCGTAAATGTTATCGTGGCGATCCAGCCCGGAACGACAGAAATTCGATTCGTCATGTAGAAGACATAGATACACAAGAAACCGATTATTCCCATCGTCAGCGCGGAAAGTCCGTGCAAAGCGAGATCCCACCACCAGATCCGCTCGTAGAAATCGCGCACTTCGCCGAGCGCAAAACTCGCATAGAGGATCAAGCAGGTCAGCAAGGTGAATTCGACCGGCAAGGTCAGCTGCAGGCGACGCGCGAGCATGGCGGGTGCAAACGTCAGCAGCAGTACAAAAAATCCCGAAAAAGCGACGAGCCACTGCCTTTCGACGAGCGAGCCGATTGCCACGATAAGGATGCCGACCTGCAATACGAGCGCGATTGCCAGCTCGACACGGTCTATCCAGCTTTCCGAGCTGCGTTTGTCGCCGTCAGCGGCCACCTGTGCAGCCCCTATTACGCAAATACCTTGTACTTCTCGAGCGTTTCTGCGTCCGTAAGGCGCGGATGATCTCCGGCCAGCGCGTAGCCTCCGGGTTTCTGGTCCATGAAAATCTCCGACGCGAGCCTGAGATCCGACTGGTCATCGAACACGCCGATACATATTTCATGGTCGTTGGATTTGAGGAGACGATAAAAAAGCAAGGTTCCGCACTTTTTGCAAAACCCGCGTTCCGCCCACTCGGAGGCGCGAAAGGTCCGGATGTTCTCCTCGCCCTCGAAGTTCACGCCACGCGCCGTCGTCGTCAGGAATATCCCGCCCGACCAGCGCTGGCAGGTGCGGCAGTGACAGGCCGAAAATTCCGTTTCGACCTCTGCCGCAGTCAGGGTCACGGCCCCGCAAAGGCACTGCCCGCGTCGCGCCGCCGTCATGTCCGTATCTCCCAGACCGACTCGATTTCGACCGCCGCGTTCAAAGGCAGCGCGTTGGCGCCGAGCGCGGCCCGCGCAGCCAGGCCGGCTTCTCCGAACACCGCCCGGAACAGCTCCGAAGCGCCGTTGACAACGCCGGACTGCCCGGTGAAACCGGGCGTGCAGTTGACGAAGCCGCGAATCTGCAATGCCTTCACGACGCGGTCAAGGTCGCCGCCGCAGGCGACTTTCAACTGGGCAAGCACCCTCAAGGCCGCGAGCCGCGCCGCCTCGTACCCCTGTTCCGGGGTGAGATCGACGCCGACTTTTCCGGCGGTGGGCACGTCGGCATCGAGCGGCGGGATATTCCCGGCAATGAACAACTGATTGCCGCTCAGCCTGAATGGCACGTAAACGGCGGCCGGGCCCGCCGGCTCCGGCAACTCGAGGCCGAGCGCCCTGATGCGAGCCTCGGCTCCTGTAAGCGACTGGGCCGGCGCGGACTTCGACAGGCCGAGCGCCACCGAGGCCACGCCGAGCATTTCAAAGAATGATCGTCTGTTCATTACATATATCCCTTCGGGGACGGACACCGGCTCCGTCCCCGGGAACAAGCATGTTGTAGAATTCCGGCTCTTTTTGTTTCAATCGTTCCTGGTGAAGCCATTGCACAATAGCAAAATTCGCAGCCTGCTGATCGC
>DATIPL010000547.1:0-8036 GCA_035471965.1 Gammaproteobacteria bacterium | reverse complement strand
GCACCTCGTCCTGGGTCTTGGTGTTTCCCTTGAAGTTGATCCGGCGCACGTAAACCCGCTTTCCCGGATCGATGAAAAATGTCAGCGTCACCTCCTTCTTGTCTTCATCGATCTCCGGCACCGCGTTGATATTGGCGAAGGCATATCCCTCGGCGCCGAGCCGGTCTGTCAGCTCTTTGCTCGTCTCGGTGATCAGCTTACGCGAGAACACGTCGTCCTTGCGGATCTTGACCAGGTCGAACAGCTCTTCGGGTTCGACGATGAGATCACCGGCCAGCTTGACCTCGCTGATCGTGAACAATCCGCCCTCGCTAACGTTGATGGTGATGTATACGCTCTGCTTGTCGGGCGTGAGCGACACCTGGGTCGAATCGACATTGAAGCTGATGTATCCGCGATCCAGATAGTAGCTTCGGAGAGCCTCGAGATCGGCAGCCAGCTTTTGTCTCGAGTACTGGTCGCTCTTGGTGAGGAACGACCAGAATTTCGGCGTCGTAAGCTTGAACAGGTCCAGCAGGTCATCGTCATCGAAAACTTCGTTACCGACGATATTAATCTGTCGGATCTTGGCAACCTTACCCTCAGTGATGTCGAAATTGATGGCAACGCGATTACGCTCCAGCGGCGTGACGGTGCTGGTGATCCTCACCCCGTACCTGCCCTGATCGAAATAGGCGCGGCGCAGCTCCTGCTCCACAGAGTCGAAGATGGAACGGTCGAATACCCTTCCGATGGTAAAGCCGACGTTGTTGAGAGACTTCTCCAAATCCTCGGTTTCGATGGATTCGTTTCCGGAAAACTCGATGCTGGCAATCGAAGGGCGCTCGCGCAGGAAAATAATCAGCGTATTGCCTTCACGTTCGAAGGTGATGTCGCTGAAGAAACCGGTTTTGAACAGCGCCCGGATCGCCTCTGCGCTGCGACTGCTGTCTACCTGATCACCGACGCTGATTGGAAGATAGTTGAAGACGGTGCCGGCGGAAATCCGCTGCAGTCCTTCGAGACGGATTTCTTCGACCACGAAGGGCTCTTGCGCCGCGGACCTCGCGGGCGCGGCAACCAGGATCATCAATGCAAGGAAAAAAAAGGCCCGCACGCGACTTATGCTGTTTGTTGTCGATCTTCCCGTTCCCTGGAGCGTTCCCTCCCGGAACCTCGATAAAGGTCATCCCGACCTTTACAAGGCGCGAACGCTGCAGATATTCGGAAGTTCGATCAGCCGAATATGCGCGCCAGGTCGTTGTAAAAGGCAAGCCCCATGAGGCAGACAAGCATTGCGATTCCAAGCCGCTGGGCGACGAACTGCGCTTGCTCGGATACCGGCCTGCCCTGGACAAGCTCGATAAGGTAATACATTAAATGACCGCCATCCAGTAGAGGTATGGGAAGCAGATTGATTATTCCCAAACTGATGCTGACGATGCCCAGAAACTCGAGAAAACGCGCGATACCCACCTCCGCGGACACGCCGGCGTACTGCGCGATGCTGATGGGGCCGCTCAGGTTCTCGACCGAAACCTCCAGGGTGACCATCTTCCACAGCATCTGAAGCGTCAGCACGGTGACCTGCGCGGTCTTGTCCGCGGCGCGGCTGAAGGCATCGAGCGGAGTGTAACGCTCGACGGCGTAATAGCGATCGCGAACGTTCTCGTCCAATGCGGCGTCTATCTTGCCTACGCGTTGGCCGTTTTCTTCCACCGCCCTCGGCACGAGGGTGAGGCGGTGCTGCTGGCCGGAACGGTCGACCACAATCTCAATCGTCTGCTCCGGCCGCGCCCGCAGGTATTCCACCAGCTGGTGCCAGGTTTCGACCGGCGTATCGTCCACGCTCAGGATCAGATCGCCGGGCCGCAGTCCGGCCCTGTCGGCGGGCTGACCCTCGAAAATCCGGCCCATGCGGGGCGGAATGGTGGGCCGCATCGGGGTGAAGCCCAGTCGCTCGAAAAACTGCCCCCGGGTGAGGTCGTCCAGGGCGACCCCTGAGAGATCCAGGCTGAGTTCCCGGGTCCCGCGGGCGGGGTCGTCCACCGTGACCTCAAGCGTCTCTCCGTGGAGCGATCCGCCGATGACGCCCTGGATCACCGCTTCCCAGGAGCGGGTTTCTCTATCGGCAATACGGACGATTTCCTGGCCCGATTTGAACCCCGCTGCCGACGCCAGGGAACCCGGCGCCACCTCGCCCACCAGCGGTTTGAGTCCGCTGACGCCGACCATGAACATGGCCCAGTAAGCCACCACGGCAAAGAGGAAATTGAAAATCGGACCGGCGGAGACCACGGCGAAGCGCACCGGCAGAGACTGCCGGTTGAACGCCCGGTGCCGCTCGGATTCGGGCACCTCGCCCTCGGCTTCGTCCAGCATCTTGACGTAGCCGCCGAGCGGAATGGCGCCGATGACGTATTCGACCTGGTCCCTGCCGGCGCGCGTGCGCCAGAGCGGGCGGCCGAAACCGACGGAGAAGCGAAGCACCTTCACCCCCAGTCGCCGCGCCACCCAGAAATGGCCGAACTCGTGCACCGTCACCAGCACGCCGATGGCGATTACGAACCAGAGTATTGACGATAAGACGGACATCGGTGTGGTTGTTTGCTCCTGCGTGCCGGCGGAAAAAGTGCTCCAGTCAGGCTTAAATTTACCCCATTTACGCTCAAACCGCGGTCTCGGCCTCGGCGGCTGCGCGCGCCTCGGCGTCCAGGGCGAGCACCGATTCCAGGCTCACCGGGGCCTGGTGGCTGAACCGCTCCAAGGTGCGCTCGATTATCCTTGGAATATCGGTGAAGCGGATCCGTTCCTTTAAAAATGCCTCCACCGCCACTTCGTTGGCGGCGTTGAGCACCGTGCTGGCCCCCCCGCCGGCGCTGGCGGCCTGGTAACCGAGCTTGAGGCAGGGGAAGCGCTCGAAGTCAACGGGCTCGAAATCGAGCCGGCCGACGGCGGTCAAGTCCAGCCGCTGGACGCCCGATCCCATCCGATCCGGCCAGGACAAGGCATGCGCGATGGGAGTGCGCATGTCGGGGTGGCCGAGCTGCGCCAGCACCGATCCGTCGGCGTACTCCACCATGGAGTGAACAATGCTCTGCGGATGAATCACCACCTCTACCCGCTCCACCCGGGTGGAGAAAAGCCAGCAGGCTTCGATGACCTCGAGGCCTTTGTTCATCATGGTAGCGGAGTCCACCGAAATCTTGCGTCCCATGATCCAGTTGGGATGAGCGCAGGCCTGCTCCGGGGTCACCTCCGCCAGGGCCGGCAGCGGCACGGTGCGGAAGGGGCCGCCGGAGCCGGTCAAGAGGATGCGCGACACCCCGGCGCCGTCGAGGTCGGCGCCATGACCCTCCGGCATACACTGGAAAACGGCGTTGTGCTCGCTGTCGATGGGCAAGAGCTCGGCGCCGTGGTCGCGCACCGCCCGCATGAACAGTTCTCCGGACATGACCAGGGCTTCCTTGTTGGCCAGCAGCACCCGCTTGCCGGCGCGGGCCGCCGCCAGAGTCGGCAGCAGGCCCGCGGCGCCGACGATGGCGGCCATCACGTAATCGACTTCCGGGTGTGCCGCGACCGTCTCCAGCCCCTCCCGGCCCGCCAGCACCTCCGTGCCGATCCCGGCCTGTATCAGCCGCTCGGTCAGGTGTTTCACCGAGTCGGCGTCCGCCATCACCGCAAATCTCGGCCGGTGCTTGAGACACAGCCCGGCCATCCGCGCGTAGTCGCGGTTGGCGCTGAGGGCAAATACGCGATAGCGCTGCGGGTGCCGTGACACCACGTCCAGGGTATTGATGCCGATGGTGCCGGTGGCGCCGAGGATCGTCAGCGTCTTCATTCCGCGACCCCCATCAACGCGAGCCCCAGGGCGAACACCGGCGCCGCCGCGGTCAGACTGTCGATGCGATCCAGTGCGCCGCCGTGTCCGGGAATCAGCACGCCGCTGTCTTTACGTCCCGCCCGGCGTTTGACCAGGCTCTCCAGCAGGTCGCCGAGAACCGAAGCCAGCACCGTGGCCACGGCGAGCACCATCAGGCCGGAAACCCACCCGCTTGCCTGCGCTCTGAAGGCGGCGTAGGCGGCGACGACCGCCGCCGCCAGCAGCACCCCGCCGAGCACCCCTTCGACCGTCTTCCCGGGGCTCACCCGCGCGGCCAGCTTGCGCCGGCCGAAGCGGCGGCCGGCGAAAAACGCCCCGATATCGGCGCTCCAGACCAGGAGCATCAACAGCAACACCCGCTCAGGGCCGGCGGTCCCGCCGCGGTGCACGGCGTACAGCCCGACCCAGGCCGGCACCAGCACCAGAACCCCGGCGATGGTCAACGCGCCCCGCGACTCCAGCAGAGGAGTCGCGCGACCGGACTGGTAGCGGGCCACCCAGACGAAGGCTGCAACCCAGAACGCCACGCCCGCCGACAGAATCAGCCGGGTGCCCGCCGGCCGTGTGGCGACATTGCCGGCCGCGAGCAGCAGTATCCCCAGCAGCACCACGTAGGCCGCCCGGGCGGGAGCCGGATAACCGCTCAAATCGGCCCACTCCCAGGCGCCGGCCAGGACGAAAACCGCCATCAGCAGACCAAAGGGGGCGCTGGGCAGCCCCAGCACGCCGGCAACCACCACCGGCACCAGGACCACGGCGGTCACGACCCGTCGCGCCAGGGGGGACACGGTCATCCGGCGGGCGCGCCTCAGCGCACCCGATGCAGCGTCGCGCGGCCTGACTCTCCGGAACCCGGGGCGCCGTCGGCACTTTGATCCCGGGCCGCCGCCACCTGCTCGCTGGTGCGTCCGAAGCGGCGCTGCCTGCGGGCATAGGAGGCCAGCGCCTGGTCGAAGGCGGCGCGATCGAAGTCCGGCCACAGGGTCTCTGTGAAGTAGAGCTCGGTGTAGGCCATGTCCCAGAGCAGGAAGTTGCTCACGCGCTGCTCGCCGCCGGTGCGGATGAACAGATCCGGCTCGGGCAGATCTTTCAGGCTCATATGATGCGCCAGGAGCTCCTCGGAAATATCCTCCGGCTCCAGGGCGCCGGCGGCCACCGTGCGGGCCAGGGCGCGGGTCGCTTCGATAATGTCCCAGCGCCCGCCGTAGTTGGCGGCGATCACCAGCACCAGCTTGCTGTTGTCCCGGGTCAAGGCTTCCGCGTCGCGGATGCGCTTTTGCAGACCGGGATTGAAAGCCGAGCGGTCGCCGATGACCCGCAGGCGGATGTCGTTGTCGTGGAGCTTCTTCACCTGCTGGTCCAAAGCCGACATGAACAGCCCCATGAGCATGCTCACTTCGTCCCGGGGACGACGCCAGTTCTCGCTGCTGAAAGCGAACAGGGTGAGCACCTCGATGCCTTTCTCCACGCAGGCGCGAACCACCCCCTTGACGGTATCGACCCCGGCGGAATGACCGGCGAAGCGCGGCAGCTTGCGCTCCCTCGCCCAGCGGCCGTTGCCGTCCATGACGATGGCGACGTGGCGGGGAGGCCTGGAATCGGTGTCGGGGACGGGGATTTCGCTGACGCGGGTCATGAACCGCAGCATGCCACCAGAAGGGCCGATGGAGAAGCGCTTTCGCTCCCCGCGTAGGGCGAGCGAATTCCGGAGGTATCGAGGGCACGCCGGATGGCTTTTTTCGCAGGCGCGCTCACCGGCTCTAAATTTCCATCAGGTCTTGTTCCTTTTCCTTGAGAACCTCGTCGACCTCCTGGATGTATTTGTCGGTGAGCTTCTGGATTTCCGATTCGGCCCGGTGCTCGGCGTCCTTGGCCAGGTGCTCTTCCTTGATCAGCGCCTTCAGATGCTGATTGGCGTCGCGGCGGATATTGCGGATGGCCACGCGGGCATTTTCCGCTTCGTGACGAACGATGCGGGTCATCTCTTTGCGCCGCTCCTCGGTCAGCGGCGGCAGCGGAACCCGGATCGCATCGCCGGCGGTCACCGGATTCAGTCCCAGGTCCGCGTTCATGATCGCTTTTTCCACCTCGGGGATCAGCTTTTTCTCCCAGGTCTGCACCAGCAGGGTGCGCGGGTCCGCCACCGAGACGCTGGCGACCTGGTTCAGCGGAGTATCGGTGCCGTAATAGGGCACGGTGACATGATCCAGCAGGCTGGCGTGGGCGCGGCCGGTGCGCAGCTTGGTGAGCTCGTGACGCAGCGCCTCCACGCTTTTCGCCATCCGGGATTTGGCGTCCTTTTTGATTTCCTCGACCATCGTTCTCTCGACTGGTTGATTGAATCGGTGGGCGTGAGCGAATGCCGACTGAAACCGGCTGCTCGCAGGCTGAGTTTTCACTCCACCAGCGTGCCTTCGTCCTCCCCCATCACCACGCGCATGAGCGAGCCCTTCTTGTGCATGTTGATGACGCGCAACGGCATGCGATTGTCGCGGCAAAGCACCACGGCGGTGGCGTCCATGACCCCGAGCTTGTTCATCAAAACCTGATCATAACTCAGCCGGGTGTAGCGGGTGGCGTTGGGATCTTTTACCGGATCCGCGGAGTAGACGCCGTCCACTTTGGTGGACTTGATCAGGAGCTCGGCCTCCACCTCCACTGCGCGCAGGCTCGCCGCCGAGTCGGTGGTGAAAAACGGATTGCCGGTGCCTGCGGCGAGGATGACGATGCGCCCTTTCTCCAGATGGCGGATGGCGCGCCTGCGGAGATAATCCTCGCACAGCTCGTTGATGCGGATAGCGGACATCACCCGGGCGAAATGCCCCTGGCGTTCGAGAGTGTCCTGAAGCGCGAGCGCGTTGATCACCGTGCCGAGCATGCCGATATGGTCGGCGGCGACTCGGTCCATGCCGCGGTCGGCCAGTACCGCGCCGCGGAAGATGTTCCCCGCGCCGATCACCATTGCCACCTGGACACCGATGGTCCGAAGCTCCCCGACCTCGGAAGCAACCGTGCTGAGCGTATCGGGATCGATGCCGTATTCGGCGTCCCCCAACAGGGCCTCGCCGCTCAGTTTGAGCAGTACGCGGCGATATTTCGGCCCGGGGTTTTTCACTCCCTGCTACTGGATACCCGAGTCTTTGAACATCTTCCGTTCCAGGCTAGGAGCGTGTATGGCATAGCGGGCCGTCGCGAGGGAGTGGGAGAGCGAGGACAGATTTTCGGAAACCGAAGGGAGCATTGCCTCACTATGTGACCGGAAGTTCCCGGAAATATGGACCGCTGCTCCCACTTCCGCAGTAGGTTCGCCTATGCCGTACACGCTCCTAGGCTCCAGCGTCCCGTACCTGACTCATCACTTCTTCGGCAAAGTTTCCGGATTTCTTTTCGATACCTTCGCCCACCTCGAATCGGGTGAAGGACAACACCTGCGCGCCTGCGGACTCGAGATATTTTTCCACCGAGGTGTCCGGGTCCTTGACGAAAGGCTGGCCGAGCAGGGTCACTTCTTTCAGATACTTGCTCAGCCTGCCGCTGATCATTTTGTCCTGAATTTCGAGTGGCTTGCCGCTGTCGGCGACCTGGGCTTTCAGAATCTCCCGTTCTTTCTCCAGGTGCTGCCGAGGTATTCCCGCCTCGCTCAGCGCCAGCGGCCGGCTGGCCGCCACGTGCATGGCGATGTCTCGGGCGGCGGTCTCGTTCCCGCCCTTCATGTCCACCAGCACACCGATACGGCCGCCGTGAACGTAGGCGCCGAGGCGATCGCCGCCGGCGTTGACCGCGCGCACCCGTCGCACGGTGATGTTCTCGCCGATCTTGGCGATCAGTTCACGGCGGCGCTCGTCGATGGATGGCCCACCCTTCTTCTCCAGCGACAGTGCCGCGAGCGCCTCGGCGTCCGCGGGCTTTTCGTCCAGCGCGCGCTTGACCACCGCGCTGACGAAGGACTGGAACTCGCCTTCCTTGGTGACGAAATCGGTTTCGCAGTTGACCTCCACCATGGCGGCGCGTGTCGCGTCCTGCGAAAGCTCGATCGCGATCAGCCCTTCCGCGGCCACCCGGCCGGCTTTTTTGTCCGCCTTCGCCTGGCCGGACTTGCGCATGTTTTCGATCGCGATATCGATGTCGCCGTTGGCCTCCACCAGCGCTTTCTTGCATTCCATCATGCCGGCGC
>DATIPL010000546.1:0-6079 GCA_035471965.1 Gammaproteobacteria bacterium | reverse complement strand
CGCGCTGAACAAGCAAATCGAGCATGTCCGCGACGCGGTCGCCAAGGGCGCGCGTATCCTGACGGGCGGAGATCGCCATCCGGCCGGGCCGCTCTTCTTTACGCCCACGGTGCTCTGCGACGTGCCGGCAGACGCGCTCATCATGCACGAGGAAACCTTCGGTCCGGTGGCCGCGCTGTCGCCTTTCGACACCGAAAAGGAAGCCATTCTCCGCGCCAATGCTACAGAGTACGGTCTGGTTGCCTACCTGCACACGCAGGATCCCCGCCGCATTTACCGCGCGAGCCGCGCGCTTCAATTCGGCATGGTGGCGGTCAATCGCACCAAGGTCACCGGCGCGCCGATTCCCTTTGGCGGAATGAAACAATCCGGCATTGGGCGTGAAGGCGCGCGTCTCGGAATGGAGGCCTTCATGGAGGTCAAATACGTCTGCCGCGACTGGGCGTAACGGAACAGAGCACGAGGAGAAAACGATGCTGACGAACGACCAGCTCGACCGGTGGGATCGGGAAAACCTGTTTCATCCGTCGACACATCTCGCCCAGCACGCCCGCGGGGAAAGCCCCAATCGAATCCTGACGGGCGGGTCCGGCGTTTACATCGAGGATCGCGACGGGAATCGTTTCCTCGACGGCTTTGCCGGGCTGTACTGCGTCAATGTCGGCTACGGACGCAAAGAGATCGCCGATGCCATTTCCGAGCAGGCGCACAAGCTCGCTTATTACCATGCCTATGTCGGGCACGGCTCGGAGGCGTCGATCACGCTGGCAAAGATGATCCTCGACCGGGCGCCGGGCAACATGTCCAAGGTCTATTTCGGACTGGGAGGCTCGGACGCAAACGGAACCAACATCAAGCTCGTCTGGTACTACAACAACGTCCTGGGACGCCCGGAGAAGAAGAAGATCATCTCCCGCTGGCGCGGCTACCACGGCTCGGGGCTGATGACCGGCTCGCTCACCGGGCTGGAGGCTTTTCACAAGCTGTTCGATCTGCCACGGGACCGGATCCTCCACACCGAGGCGCCGTACTATTTCCGCCGCGCCGATCTGAGCATGGCCGAGAGCGACTTCGTGGCGCACTGCGTACGGGAGCTCGAAGCGCTGATCGAGCGCGAGGGAGCGGATACCATCGCCGCCTTCATCGGCGAGCCGGTTCTCGGCACCGGAGGTATCGCGCCTCCGCCGCCGGGTTACTGGGAAGGCATCCAGGCGGTGCTGAAGAAGCACGACATTCTGTTGATAGCGGACGAGGTGGTCACCTGCTTCGGCCGTCTGGGCAGCATGTCGGGATCCGACCACTACGGAATTGAGGCGGATCTCATCACCATTGCCAAGGGGCTCACTTCCGCCTACGCGCCGCTTTCCGGATCCATCGTCTCCGAGCGGGTGTGGAAGGTGCTCGAGCGGGGCACCGATGAATACGGGCCCATCGGGCACGGCTGGACCTACTCTGCCCACCCGATTGGGGCGGCTGCCGGGATCGCGAACCTGAGGCTGATCGATGAGCTGGGTCTGATCGAGAACGCCCGCGAAGTGGGGGCGTACCTCAACCGGACGATGGCCGAGGCGCTGGCCGACCACCCCAACGTGGGGGAGGTCCGCGGCGAAGGTCTGCTCTGCGCCGTGGAGCTCGTCGAGCAGAAGGACGGCCGGAAGTTTTTCGACCCGTCGAAGAAGGTTGGAACGCGGGTTTCGGCGGCGCTGCTCGATCGCAGGATAATCGCGCGCCCGATGCCCCAGGGCGACATCCTCGGCTTCGCGCCGCCGCTGTGCCTGAGCCGCGAAGAAGCGGACCAGATCGTGGCGGGAATGGCGGGCGCGCTGGCGGCGGTCGCCAAGAACCTCTAGACGAAGAAACCGAGCAAAGCCCGGGTCAGAGACGGTTTTTGTTGCCCCGAGCTGAAATCGGTCTCTGACCCCGTTTTTTTGACAAAGAATGGCCGGCGTCGGGATTGTAAGAACCTCGTCCGAGTTGCGCCTCGACCCGCGTCCGGAACGCTTTCGCATCGGGGTCGTCGTGCTTGCGACGGATCATACGACCGAGCGCGACTTCGCGCGCATCTGCCCGAGGGAGGACGTCGGCGTTTACGTCAACCGGATCGCATACGAAAATCCCACCACCCCCGAAAACCTCGCCGGCATGCGGCCGCGCCTGGGCGACGCCGCGGCGATGATCCTGCCCGGCGAGCCGCTGGATGCCCTCTATTACAGCTGCACCGCGGCGTCGGTGCTGCTGGGGGACGAAGCGGTCGAGGCGGCGCTCAACGAAGCCAAACCGGGCGTCCCGGTGATTACGCCGTCACTCGCCGCGCGAGCGGCGCTGACAAAGCTCGAGGTCAACCGGATCAGCATCCTGACACCTTATCTCCCGGAGACCAGCGGCTTGATCGGAGACTATTTCTCGAGTCACGGATTCGAAATTTTGAACCTGGTCTGCATGGCATTCAAAGACGATCGAGAGATGGCGAGAATCAATCTTCGCGACATTGTCCGGACGGCAAAAAAGGCCGTCGCCGCCGAGGCCGAAGCGCTGTTCATCTCCTGCACGGCCCTGCGCGGCGCCCAGGTGGCCGGCGAAATCGAGCGCGAGATCGGCCGGCCGGTGATCACCAGCAACCAGGCGAGCATCTGGCTGAGCCTCAGACGGGCAGGGGTCGACGATCCGATTGACGGATTCGGCCGGCTCCTGCGCCTGCCCGCGCCGTCGTGAGTCAACGGGTGCCGGGCGCTATGCTTCGCTTTTCTCGACTGAAGGCCTCCGGTCTTTTTTCTTGACCGGATCAGCGCCGGATTGCGACCCGGCTGCTCAACCGCTCACTGCTCCGGCACCACCCTGTGCGGCGATTTCTCCATTTTCTTGGCTTTCTTCGCGGCGCGTTTTTCTTTCAGGGTCATCGCCGGTTTCTTCTTGGGGTCCTTCTTGGCTTCGTGCTGCTTGCCCATGGTCGACTTTCCTCCTCAGGGTCAAAGACGGTGCGGATTCCCCGCCTCGAGCCATAGTCTGTGATCCGACTAGACCGTCCGGTTTTCGGCGAGTTCCCGGAGGCGCGATGAAGGCATTCGGCGTTTTTTCATCGCCTCGCCGCTCAGCGGGTTTTCAGGACCTGAAGCCTTGCGCCAACCACTCGCATGAGCCCGGGAGTTGCTCCGGGCGGGCGTGGCCCAGTATCCGTCATGAGGCGCCGAGGGCGTCACGACAGCGACTGGAGGAGTCTTGTAAAATGACGTGACCACTCCTTATCCGAGATCCGGAATCATGAGGCCCTTTCTGATCGGCGTCTTTTTTCTGGTCCTGGGCTTGCCCCAAAGCATATCCGCGGCGAAGCTGGTATGCGGCCAAAAGGTCATTCACGTCGGCGACTCCGTTATCTACCTTCGCAAAGCGTGCGGCGAGCCCTCAGCCAGGGAGCAGGAGACCAGGCGCTTCGACTATGGCGGCAGGCTTGAGCGGCGGTGCTTCGTAGGCGAGACCGTCATCGAGAGATGGACCTATGAGCTCGCCTTCGGCCGGGTGCCGATGATCCTGACCATCGTCGACGGTGAGGTGGAGGGAATTCATGCTGCAATACGAGGGCGGACGTGGAAATGGCAGAGTCCGTGCGCCTAGGCTTGCGGGAAGTTGAGAGGGGATGAAATTTTCGAATCTGACCTTTTCCAGATGGTCAATGGGCGCAGAACAACGCGTACCCGGGATACGGCCGGAAGCCGGATACGCAGGAGTAACGTGAGTGTTTGCGCAGGTACGAGCAGTTGCGGGGGTCACCCGCGGGGATGTCAGGCATCATGTTGAATTACTCGATTGACGATTATGTGTCCGACCTCAGGCGGATCACGGCAGAAACATCCGACTGCGGCGAGATATTCGACCAGCTCGCTCCGCTGGCGCGGAAGCTCGCGCTGGCCAAGGCGAGGTGGATCAAGCCGGAGCATTATGAAACCGATGCGGAGCAGGGCTTCGGGGTTCATGTGCTGCACGAGGAGCCCGATCATTCCCTGGCCGTGTTCGTCGTCGCCTGGTTGCCGGACAAGGGCACGCCGCCGCACGACCACGGCACCTGGGCGGTGGTGGCGGGCCTGGAAGGAGAGGAGCGCAACGTCAAATACAACCGGCTCGACGATCGCTCGCGCTCGGATTACGCGGAGCTCGAGGAACGGTGCCGCTTCGCTGCCGGGCCGGGCGAGGTGATCTGCATGAGGCCGAGGGGCATTCACCTGGTTCATAACGACACCGACCAGGTCACCACGTCGCTGCACACCTATGGACGGCACGTGAACTTTACCGACCGCGCCTCGTTCAATCCGGAGACCAACGAAGCGACGCCGTTCATTCTGAATATCAGCTGAAGGTTTGAGACGCGATCTCGCGGTTGGACGATCGCCGTGCCGATCCGCGGCGGGCTCATTCCAGCCCAGGCGTAATTACGGCCAAAAATCGTGACTCGGCGTCTCTTCTGCATACGGATTCCGGGGTTTGGCTTTTCCGATGCGGCTTTCGCCGGACCCCTGCGCTGCGGCGCCAGGGTGGTCAGGGGGAGGCGATACCGCGGGGCACGTGCGCAAGCACTGCGGTGAACCCGTCTCCGTCGAGCGGGAGAACGGGTTTTTCTCGAAAGGCGCCGCGCTCGGCGAACGCTGCTTTCACGACAGCATCAGCATCGAGACAGGGACCTGCGAGCGCGGCGGCGGCATTCCGCCGATCCTCACCGTGGTCGACGGCAAGCTCGAGCGGATCCGTCCGCAGACCGGCGGCTTCGAACGGGGTTGGCGGAGTCCGTTCAAAGACTGACAGTCCCTAGTCGCCGCCGCTCGCGCCGGAATTGAGTCTGCCTTCGGCGCCCAATCGCCCCGTTCTCCCGGGCCATCGTTTCACTCTATCCCGTCGCCCTCGGCCACGAAACGCCCCCCTGGGAATTCCGTGCCTGACGAAAATTCCCCGAATGCCCTGCGCTGCGCGGGTTCCCGGCTGAAGGCAATGAGTAATGGCTTTGTAAGGCGAATTTACGCCCACCAGATCTAATGTTGGTTTCAGCTAAAACGACCGAATACGAACAAGGCCAGAAAAGACTCATGGTGACGTTGCGAAAGCCCATCGAAAGCCTCGCCAGGCTCAACCGGCAGGCGCGTGAGCGCTCATTCGATATTGAAGACATCGACTGGGGACGATCCGTCGAGCGTGCCAGGCCCTGGATGCCCGAGCCCCTCGGTCTGCTCTATTACGCGACCTCGTACCGTAGGCTCGATGCGGGCGTGCGGCGCCGTTACAACCAGCTGGCCGCGCTCAGCTTGTGTGAACAGTTCATTCTATTCGAGCAGGCGGTTATTCGCGCCCTGCCCGGCGTCCTCGCCCGGCGGGATTTGCCGGCCGAGCTTCGCGAAAGCCTGCGGCACTTTATCGTCGAGGAGCAAAAGCACATCGAGATGTTCTGGCGACTGCTCGAGCGATCAGAGCCTGGCTTTTATCGGAAACGGACGCCGAAGCTGGCTCTACCTTCGCTGTTTCACTCGGTGATGATGGATTGCGCCGTATCTTCGCCGCGGCTCTTTCTCGCCTGGATCTGGCTGACGATTTTCCTGGAGGAGCGCACTCTGTTCGTGTCGCGCCAGTTTCTCCGAGCGCAGCGCCAAATGCCGGAAACCATCGACCCGCTTCACGCCGAAGTGCACGCGTTTCATTTCAAAGACGAGGTACGGCACTGCCAGATCGACCAGCATCTGCTCACTGTGCTCTACGACCCGCAGCCACGTTGGAAGAAATCCTTGTGCGGGGAGATGTTTCACCATGCGCTGCGCGCATTCGTTTTTCCGGGTCGCAGCACGCGCCGCATCCTTGCTCTGCTCGGCAAGGAACTTCCATACCTGCGCGACAGTGTCATTCCCAGGCTGCTCGCAGAGCTGCCTCAGATCGGCGCCAGTCCGGAATTTCATATGAATCTGTTCAGCCCCACCGCGCTGCCGCGGACGCTCAGACTCATCTCACTATACCCGGAGCACGCCGAGGCCCGGCGGCTTTTGCCGCTGGCGCCGTGGGCGCTGACCAGGTCGGATGCCGGCGTCGCGGCGCCCGGGAGATGACCCTG
>DATIPL010000545.1:0-2150 GCA_035471965.1 Gammaproteobacteria bacterium | reverse complement strand
AGCCGAGGCGGCGATGTCGAAGACCGGCCACTCGTCGATATCGAGTGTCAGGGTGGCGACGCTGTCGATGACCAGCGTGTCCGCCGGCTCGGCGAACGTCGCCGTCGCCACGGCGTTGTTGGCGACGTCGTGCGCCCAGGTCACGGTGGCGGCGGGAGAAATCTCCAGATCATGCGCGTGCAGCCTCAGGGCGCGGCTTTCCCGCGGTCGCAGCATCAAGCGGTGCGGACCGAACACCATCGGCACGCGGTAGCGGTAGGCCGTGCGGTGACGGATCGTCAGCGTGGTCAAGCGGGCGATCCGGCCACGATCGAGTTGGCCTCGCCGAACGTGACCATCCGGCCACGCTCTTCGTGCCACAGAACATAATGCACGGCGCGAAACCCATCCCGGAGAGACAAAGTCGGAACATCGCGCAGCTTCGGTATCGACTCGTGGCATTCCTGGAGCCGGTAGTTGGGAACGCGCGGATTCAAATG
The DNA here is from genome assembly GCA_035471965.1 of Gammaproteobacteria bacterium. GTDB lineage: Bacteria > Pseudomonadota > Gammaproteobacteria > HK1 > HK1 > CAMYJH01. The sequence goes on along the minus strand of DATIPL010000545.1, from coordinate 1,671 downwards.
ATGCACATGGTGGTATCCGATATTGCCCGTAAACCATTGCAGGACAGCGGGCAGGCGCAGGTAGGTCGAGCTTCGCAACGAAGCCGAGACCGCGTCCCAATCGTCGTGACGGTCCCACTGCGTCGTTTCGCCCCTGTGCTGCACGGAGAACAACCAAACGCCGATGATCGATGCCAACGTGATGATCGGGAGCTGTATGATCGCGACCTCGCCGAACCCGAGCAGCAGACCCAGTCCACCAAATAGTGCGACCACCGCCACGTCGGTGACGTAGACAGCGCGGCGCTCGCGCCGCCATGCCCGCGGCGTATCGAAGGGAACCCTGTAAAGGCCGAGGAAGACCAGTGGCGGCAGTAGAAAGTTGGCGACAAACGGTTGCCGGGTCGTCCGGTACCACCAGCGTCGCCATGGGGTCAGCGCGTGATACTCGGCGACCGTCAGGCAGGACGAATAAATGTCCGCACCGCTCTGACGGCGGTCGAGGTTGTTCCAGACCCCGTGGTGGCCGGCGTGTTGACGGCGCCACGATGCGTAAGGCGTCAGTGTCAGTAAGCTGCAAGCAAAGCCAAGGAAATCGTTCGCGCGGCGCCCGCGAAAGAACGAGAAGTGCCCGCAATCATGCTGAATGATGAAGATACGCACCAGAAACCCGGCGGCTAGCGGGGTGAGCGCCAAGGAAAGCCAGTAGGACACATCGTTCAACAGATACATGGCGGCGCAGGCGGCGAAGAAGCCACCGAACGAGGTGACTGCCTGGAAGAGGCTTTTGCCCAATATGGGTGCTTGGAAGCACTTCGCATGGTGGCGGAGGTCTGCCTGGTCGTTCATGATTTCCTTTCAGCGAGGGATCATCCCCCGATAGATGGCAATCGTCCGCCGGGACACGCAACGATCAATCCGGGACAAGGTTTCCTTTTGACGATCAACGGCTGGCGCGGCGACGTTTCCTAATGGACGGGTGGTCCGCAGTTCGGGCGGCCACCAACTGAGATGCCGTCACGGTGCAGCGCAGGTTCTATTATACAGCGTTTTCGAAGTCGTGTGACGCATGCCTAATTTCGGAGCTCGTCACGCTTGGCCTGGGCGACGGCATCTTTCAGGTTCGCATGGCGGAACCCTTTATAATGAAAATAATCGACTTGAACCTTGGTGATGCCGTACCTGTCCATCTCAGCCTCCGCAGGAGTAACGTTTGTTTCCTTGAGAAAACTTCCCGTCTTCTGGAATTGCATGTCTCGCTCCGTAGAGTTTTTTAAAAAAAATCAACAATTAATCTCATTTAATATAACGCTATATACTTTGGTTTTGTTTTACGGTCGAAATCAACTGGAAAAATTGTTTAAAGCCATTTGTTATTATATGGGGTCACGGGTAGGCATTATCAACGTGGGCGCTGCGTGGTCCGCGACCTCGTGGTCCCGACCTGTGCAACCTTGTCAGTAGCAGCCTCGGCAGCGAAGGATGAATTGTTTGCCGCAATGCTCAAGCGCAGACCCTCGTGGCGAGAGTCGGGCCTCAGGTCAGCTGGTCCATCAGGCAGAGATATCTGTGAAAGTGTGTAAGGACTGTGTAAGGGCGCTCTGAAAGCAATCAAGGGGCCAAGCTTTCGCTTACCCCTTGATATTATTGGTTGCGGGGGCTCGCAACCGCCGGAACCTACCGGTGGAGATT
>DATIPL010000544.1:0-4508 GCA_035471965.1 Gammaproteobacteria bacterium | reverse complement strand
CGAGTCGCGCATCGCTTCCACCCTCGCCTCTCCCTCCTCGGTAATAAACTGTTTGATTGCCTCGTCCTCCCGCATCCACGGCCACGCCGGCTCTCCCGAGAGCAGGTGTCGCAGCGCCGGCAAGTCGGTTAGACGACAGGTCCAGAACAGCGCATCGCGCCAGGACGCCGGCTGCCAGCTGGCCACGGCGTCGACATACTCGCGGAACTGGCGGCGTAGCCAGAGTTCCATCGTGTGCATGTCCGTGTGCTCGCTGAAAGGTTGCACCCACGGTTGCAGGGCGCTGGCCCGGGCGGCCTGCAGAAGCTGCAGGTGATCGCCAACGCCGGTGAGCCGCCGCCAGTCGGCGGCGTCGAGACGATTGCCGTGGCGAGCGTGCAAGCGCGCCTGAGAATAGGCGAACTTCGCCATTTGGCTCACGGCAAACGCGCTTCTTCGACGTCGTCCGCAGCATCACCGGTGAGCATCGCCGCGAGCCGTTGCACCGCGGCATCGATGCTGGAAATCTCAACCTCCTGCAGGGGGTCTCGGTCGGCGCCTTCGCTGACATCGGCAAGAAGGTCGTCCACTGCGCGTCGGGTCGTTTCCGCGCAGCGCTGCCTCAAGGCGGTGATGCGTTTATCGGTGCGGTCCGAGACGGCGCGGGCACGCCTCTGGGATCTGTCCAGAAGCGCCGCTGCCCGGCGCTCGCACTGCTGGATACTTTCACGTGACTGCCGCTCTTTCTCGAGCACGGTATTCATCGCTTCGTCGACGCGCCCGTCGGTCTGCGGCGCAGGCTTTGCCATTCGATTCGCCTCGGGAGGTGCCGGTACCCTGCCTGGATGCTGACAGCGCCGGACGGATCGTCCATTGATCCAGGTCATTTCTGTCCGGCTGGCCTCTATTTCCAGTCCGGCCTCTCCTGCGGACAAAGTCATTCGAGGGCTCGATACGATCACTGCCCGGCCTCGGTTCAGGGGCGACGCGGCAGTATCCCGCGCCGGCGCCCTCACGCCGGTGGTTGCCGGGGGTTCGACCCTGAAACCGGCTTTTGCGGAACGATAAGGCTTATCAAGCCCCGAAGTCGTCGAAGAGCACGCTCTCCTCGGGAACGCCGAGCTCCTCGAGCATGTGCAGCACCGCCTTGATCATGACCGTGGGTCCGCAAAGATAGAACTCGCAGTCTTCCGGGTCCGGGTGATGCTCGAGATAGTGTTCGTAGACCACCTGGTGGATGAAGCCCCGGTATCCCTGCCAATCGTCCTCGGGAAGCGGCTCGGACAAAGCGACATGCCAGGAAAAATTCTCGTGCTCGGCGGCGAGGCGGTCGAACAGCTCCTTGTAGAACAACTCGCGGCGGCTTCGGGCGCCGTACCAGTACGAGATCTTCCGGTTTGAATCGATTCGCAATAGCTGGTCGAGAATGTGAGAGCGCATGGGCGCCATGCCGGCCCCGCCGCCGATAAACACCATCTCCGCGTCGGTCTTCCTGGCGAAGAATTCGCCGAAGGGGCCGAGCACGTCGAGCTTGTCCCCGGGCCGAAGCGAAAACAGGTAGGATGACATCGCCCCCGGCGGAGCATTCGCAGGAGCGCCCGCGGGCGGCAGAGCGATGCGCACGTTCAGCATGATGATATCGTTCTCTCCGGGATAATTGGCCAGGGAATAGGCCCGGGTGACGGGTTCCTTTACCCGCGAGACGTAGTGCCGCAGGCGTCGCCAGTCTTTATCGAATGGAGGATCGATATCGAAATCCGCGTAATTCACTTCATGCGGACCGCATTCCACCTGGATATAGCCGCCGGCGCGAAAATCCAGCGTTGCCCCGGAGTCCAGATCGAGCACCAGTTCCTTGATGTAGGTGGACACGTTGCGATTGCTGCGCACGGTGCAGGGCCACTTTCTGACGCCCAGGACTTCGTGCGGCAGCGCGACGCGCAGATCGCGTTTGACAATGACCTGGCAGGAAAGGCGCTCGTGACGCGCGATCTCCCTCTTGGTCAGATGAGTCGCCTCGGTGGGAAGCACGGCGCCACCGCCTTCGAGTACCTTGATACGGCACTGCCCGCAGGTGCCTTTGCCTCCACAGGCCGAGGGTATGAACAGGCTTGCCCTGGCGAGCGCCTCGAGAAGCTTGTCTCCGAGATTGGCGCCGATAGTCTTTTCGTCGTTCACGTGGATCGTGACGACGGCGCCGCCGATAAGGTAGGCGCGGGCCCGTATGATAACGAGCACCAGCATAAGCACGATGGAAGTGAAAATGAGAACGCCCAAAGCAAGCTCTAGGATCATTACGAGAGTCCCTGCGTCGCCATCACCGCGTAATCCGTCAACGTATTTACGCTTCTTCGACTTGCGCCAAGATTGCCCGTAATCGAGCGTTGAAGCCCTGATCGGGGTCAACGCTAACGAGCAGCGAAGTCGACGAAGCGCTGCGACCGGCGGTCGATGCCGATTTGCGACACGAGGAAATCAAAAAAGCCGGGGAATGCGGACGCCCGCCGCCGCCCCCGTCACCATCATCGAGAGTGAGACGCCTAGCGCAACGTATCGTTGTTTATGTTGATCCAGATCAACACAGGCGCAGGGGGCGGGTCGTCTACTTCAAAGGCGCGAACTGTAGAAAAAAGCGATTATCGAAATGCCCAAGCGATCAGGGGCGAGGAGGTTGGAGGCATGTTTAATGACAAGCGCGCCCCGACTGGCGATATCCATGCATCGGCGACGCGAACCGCGCGTGCTAAGCGGAGTCGATACAGGTCCTGCTTCGTCCCGACGGCATTATTGCTCGCGCTGTCCTGCGTCGCGGCGACGGCGGTATCGGCCAAAGACATCAGTTGGCACCAGCATTCCGAGAGCTATGATGTTTATCTCGGCGTCGTTCCGGCCACCGTAGCCGATCGGGACAGCATTTTGCGGCAGATGCACGCAGTTTCGCCGCACGGCGATGTCGAAAGGACGAATGCGCTACGTCATATCATGGTCTCGGTTTTCAGAAGGCCGGGCGCGGAGCGGGTATCCAATGTGGATATCAGCGCCGAAGTCATCGAGAACGACCTCATCCACATGAGACGAGAGAAGAAAGATCTGGACATCATGATGCTTCCGAGCGGCGTGACTTACTGCAATTTCTTCACACTGCACTGGAACGAGATGTATGAGGTCAAACTCCGCATTCTGGAGCCGGGAAGGGGCACGGAGTGGGTCAGCTTCCGTCAGAGAGAGACCGGACTGTCTGATTGAGGACATTATCGAGGATTCCGACCAGGGAAAAGCGTTGGAATAAGGGGGAGCGACCACTGCGGCGGTGAGCACCTCTCGCTTTGTTTCTTGCCCGTTTCACGGCGCCACGATTCAGTCAGAGTGGTTGAGTCGCTTCAGTGCGAGATGATTCGTTCGCAGTCGATAGCATTCCAATCCATCGGGTGAGAGAAAGTTGCGCGAGATCAGTCTGTTTCCGGGCCGAGGGAGCAGGCTGATCAATAGGCCGAACTGATTCTTCGGCCGGACCCGAGGAGTGGTGTCCAGCGAACCGAGCAATCCAACAGTGCGAATAGATGGCGCCGGTGACCGGGTTCGCGGAATGTTCGATCGGATCGAAGCCGAGAATAAGGATGGCTGGCTCGAATATCCGAGTAACGAGTCGCAACTCCTTTTCGAGAACGCGCCGATTTTGTCGCATAAAGACGTTGCTCGAACCGGCGTTAACGCATTCTTCTGGACTCTGTCGCAGATCGGGCGCGATATCGAAGAAGACGTGGAGGTCATGCGAGGCCGCCGTCTTCCGGGCTCGGGTCCGGTACACGCGCGTGGACGGGGCGTGCCGGGAGTTTGCGCGAATATCTGATATCCGGGAACGCATCCGGGCGCTAGCGGGCAGTCCCAAAGCAAAGGCATGAACGCCGCGTCGAGCAAGCCATTGAGAAGCGTCATCACCTGCGATCTGGAGGGGCGGATTCAGAGCTTCGATCAGGGCGCGGAGACGCTCTTCGGTTATTCGGCGGAAGAGGTGGTCGGCAAGCGCCGAGTATCGCTTTTCTCTCCGGGGCTGGTGGTGATCGGGCAGGTGGGCAAGTGGCTCGAGACCGCGCGAAGGGACGGCGCCTTCAGCACCCGCACCGTTTTTCTGCGTAAGGGCGGCGCGCCGTTCGCCGCGGAGATCCGCATCACGCCCACCTATCGCAGACATGACGGACGAAAGGTTCAAATCGGCTACTGCGGCCTCACCGAACCCTTGCCCGACGTTCCGGTGGAAGAGGCGATGCCTCAGATTTCACTTGGTACGCGGATACTGCGCTGGCTGGTGGTGGCCCGCGCGCCGTTTCTTACCGCAACGCTGATGCCGGCTCTGACTGCTGCCGCCTGGGTCGGTTGGCGCGATGCGCCCGCGCCTTTCCCCTGGCTGATGTTCGGATGCGCGCTCGTCGGCGCGGCGGCGCTGCACGTGTCGGCAAATACGTTCAATGACTACTTCGACTGGACCAGCGGAACGGATGCGCTCAATGCGGATTACTTCGCGCCTTATT
>DATIPL010000543.1:0-3013 GCA_035471965.1 Gammaproteobacteria bacterium | reverse complement strand
TTCCCTCACCTCAACGTCAATGAGAACGTGGGCTACGGCCTTAAATCCCAGCGAATAGAGCGCATGGAACTCCAGCGGCGGGTGACCGAATCCCTCAGCATGGTGGGCCTGGAGGGGCTCGGCGGGCGCGCCGCGCACGAGCTCTCCGGCGGGCAGCGCCAGCGGGTCGCGCTTGCGCGCGCCCTGATCATGCGGCCCAAGGTCCTGCTGCTGGACGAGCCACTGTCGGCGCTCGACAAGAAGCTCCGCCAGCAGATGGAGGTGGAGCTGCGCCACCTGCAGCGCGCGGTCGGCATCACCTTCATCCTGGTGACTCACGATCAGGAAGAAGCACTGATCATGTCCGACCGCATAGCGGTGATGGCGGAAGGAAACATCGAGCAGCTTGCGAGCCCACAGGAACTTTACAGCCGGCCCGTCAGCCGCCGCGTTGCGGCGTTCATCGGGGTGATGAATTTCTTTGATGCACAGGTGCTGGCGGAGCATTCAGACGGAATCACGCTGGAAGTTGCGGCGTTCGGTACGGTCGAAGTTCCCCGAAGGCAAATTCCGGGGAAAATGAACGGCAGCCGCACCACGGTTGGCGTAAGACCCGAGATGCTGACCCTGCTGCTCGATGAAAGTGACGTGGCGGAACGCGAGCTTATCGGTGAGGTCGTGGAAGTCGTCTATTACGGCGACATGACCTACTACGAAGTCCGCCTGCCCGGGGCCGAAAAGCCGGCGACCATATCCATGCGCAATACGGCGGGCCGACGCGTGCTCTCCAGCGGTGACAAAGCACGCGTCGGCTGGGGCGCGGAGTCGATCATCGTGCTTGATTGACGAGCAGGATCGGGACCGCCGACGCAGCGGCGGTCCCGGTTATCAATCCCGAGTTTGCGGCACAGACGCGGTCAAAATCCCGCCTTGATCTTCTCGAACTCCTCGATCATCCGTTCCCGCAGACTGGCCGGCACGGGCGACTGCCACAGCGTGTTCGCGCGGAATTTCTCAACGTCCGCAAAACCCTTTTCCTCGAGAGTCTTTCGGTCCATCTTCGCCAGCGCGGAAGCGTTGGAATGACCGTAACCCCAGGCGGTGACGATATACTCCGCCGTGCGATCCTCGAGCCACGCGTTAATGAAGTCGTAAAACTTGTCCTCTGACCCTTGATCGTTCTTGAGGTTGACGTATCCACATACCCAGGTGGTCGAGCCTTCCCTGGTATCGCGCTTCATCGCGACAGGCTGCCCTTCTGCCGCCATCGTGGTCGCGGTCTCGTTCCACGCCCAGGAGATCAGCACCTCACCGCTGGACATGAGCTGAGCGAGAGTCGCGCCGTCGATCCAGTAGGTGCGCACGTTCTTGTGCACGTCTCTGAGAAATTCCGAGGCTTTCTCGAATTGAGCATCATTCGCCTTGGTCCAGTCTTTCACGCCGATTGCAAGGAAGCCGAGCGCGTAGGCGTCATCTACATTGTCCCCGATCGAGATCCGTCCACGATACTTCGGGTCCTTGAAAACCTGCAGCGAGGCGACATCAGCCTCCGGAACCTTGTCCGACCGATACGTCAGCGCAGTGTTGCCCCAATCGATTGGAACAAAGTACACCTTGCCTTCATGGGAGAACCCTTCCATGTCGCGCAGGCCCGGAATCAGCTGATCCCAGGCGCTGATCCTGGACGTATCGATGGGTTCCAGCAGTCCCGCTTCGCGCCATTTCGGTATCGACTGAGAGCACGGATGAGAGGCGTCCGCCTTGAACCCGGAACGAAGCTTCTGGAACGCCTCTTCCTCGTCTCCGAAGTACGCGAAGGTCGGGTTATCGCCGTGCTTCTCGGTATAGGCCTTGAAAAACTCGGGATCCTCGTACCCCGCCCAATCGAATACGACCAAATCGGAATCCGCAGCGGTGGTTATGCCGGCCGTTCCGATCATCGCGCCGGCAACTGCGGCGCTCAGCAACGTTTTGATTTTCATCGCTTCCTCCAGTGGTTCGTTGTTGCAGTCAAAATCATTCAGATGGCAACGCGGTATGAAAACACTTCATCGCCGAACAACTATCTCTGTGAAGACAGAACTTCAGTCGTCGCGTCCTCCTCCGACGAATAGGGGGGTCATGCCAGCAGCTCATCCTGCACCTGCCTGAGCGCTTCCTCCAGGATATCGAACATTTCATCGATCTGCGTCTCGCTGATTATGAGCGGAGGGGAGAACACGCACATGTTGATCAGCGGTCGCACAATCAAGCCCATCTGCTCGCATTTCTTGTCAACGCGATAGCCGAACTCCTTGTCCACGCTCAGACGGTCGCCGTCCAGATGGGTCGAGTCCAGCGCCACCGAGCCCTCTATACATCCGACCAGCCCCAGGCCCCGGGCATCGCCGACGATTTCGTAGCGCAGCAGACCACGTAACCGCGACTGAAAGTGCGGCGCGACGTTCCGTACGTGCTCGAGCAACCCGTCGCGTTCCATTATCTCGATATTCTTCAACGCGGCGGCGCAGCACACCGGGTGGCCGGAGTAGGTATAGCCGTTGGAGAAGAGAACGCTTTTGCGATCCTCGGCGCTGATTGCTTCCAGCAGCCGGTCAGAGATCAGGACCGCCCCGAGAGGCTGATAACCGGAGGTGAGACCTTTTGCGCAGGTGATGATGTCGGGAACAATGTCGAAGACGGCCTGGGAGGAGAACCAGTGCCCGAGGCGTCCGAATCCGGTCACGATTTCGTCCGAGATATAGAGCACGTCGTATTTCCGGCAGATTTCCAGGGTACGCGGGTGATAGCCGCGTGGAGGAACGATTACGCCTCCGGATGCCAGCACGGGCTCGGCAATGAATGCGGCCACGTTATCCGGACCCGCCTCGATAATGGCGTTCTCCAGATCCGCTACCTTTTCATCGCACCAACTTTCCACGTCCATGCCTTCGGGACGCACGTACGGATTCACGTTCGGAATGAATGACACCAGATCCCGCGCCGTATCGATGTAACTCTTGTCGCGTTCCTTTCCTGACACGCTCGCAGCGAG
>DATIPL010000542.1:0-2240 GCA_035471965.1 Gammaproteobacteria bacterium | reverse complement strand
CGGGATAAAGCTTGAAGTCCTTGCCTGCCGGGAGGCCTTCCACTTCCATCCGGCCCCAGGCTATCCGCGTGATTCTCGGTGAGCTCATCATTCCGGCGCTGCGTTTCGCTTTCTGCCTCAACGCTCGATCTTGGTCAGGATCCGGCTCGGTTCGTCGCCGCTGCGGTAGTATTCGATGCGACGGTTCATGTCCTCGAAGACGGCGTCGCGTTCTTCCTCCGAATCGAACCACCGAAGCGCTTCCCAGTCCTCTCCGAGCAGATGCGGCGCCCGCATGGGGTCCGCAGGCGGCAGAGTGATGCGGATGCCGTATTGCTTTGCTTCGGCCAACTCTCTTACTCCCTCGAGTATCGGGTCTGAAACTTAAGCGTCCGACGCGGCGCGGTCAATCTCCGCCGGGGCAACGGGCGATCGCCGAAACATTCAGATTTCGCGGCCCAGCAGTTCCGCTTCGAAAGGGAAATTGGACATGAGCTCGTAGCCGGAATCCGTAATCTGGACCTGCTGCTCGAGCTTGACGCCTTCGCCGCCGTCCTCGGCGCCGATAAAACTCTCGACGCAAAGCACCATACCCGGCTCGATGACGCCGTCGTACCCGCCGGTATCGAAGTCGTCCTTATATAAAATGTAGGGATACTCGCCGGTCATGCCGATCCCGTGGGCGAGGAGGTAGTATCGATGCGCGTGATAGCGATCCGGGATCCGCCAGCCTTTCTCCGAAACTTCCGCGAAGGACATCCCCGGGCGCATGAGCTCGAGATTGTGATGGATCTGCTCGTAGGCGAGGCGGTAGCAGCGCTTCTGCTCGGGCCTTGGCTGGACCTGCCCGCACAGGAAGGTGCGCGAAAAATCGGCGTAGTAGCCGTAACGGCCAACGACGTCGGTATCCAGCAGGACCAGCTCGCCCTGCTCGATGATCTTTTGCGAGCATTCCCGAAACCACGGGTTGCTGCGCGCGCCGGAATTCAGCAGGCGTGTCTCGACATAGTCTCCGCCTGTCTCGATGACGTGCGCCCAGAGCTTCGACCAGAGCGCTTGCTCGCTCAGACCGGGGCGAAGCGCCGCTTTCAGCCGGGCGACGCCCTCCTCCACCGCTGCCATTGAAGACTGCATCAGCGCGATCTCACCGCTCACCTTGATGCAGCGCGCGCGCTCCACCGCTTCCTGGGCATCGACGACCTCGAAACCTTCGCTGTCGAGGGCGTAAGCGGCGGCGGCGTTGAAGCGCTCTACGCCTAAGCGCCGGTTGCCCCCGCCGTAGGTACGGGCGAGATCCGCTATCTCGGCCGCCCAGCGCCGCGTCGCATTCTCGAGCCGGCCGCCCGCAGCCACGTAGCTCGCCGTGGTCGCGATTCGAACCTCGTCGACAAGCTCGTTGCCGGCGGCAAGATGGGCGCAGCCGGCGAACTCGAACAACACCACCGGCCCCTCGGCGGCGATGAAAGCGTAGCGCGCGGGGTTTCTCGCGGTGAAGATCTGCATGTTGCGGGTGTCCGTGGCGTAGCGCACGTTGACCGGGTCCACCAGCACCAGCGCGCCGATGTCCCGTGCCACCATTTGCGCGCGGATCCGGGCCAGCCTTCCGCGCCGCACCCCGGACACGAGCGCTTCGGAGATGTCATCGGCGGGGTCCACCTTTGCACTTCGCGCCATTTTGCTCCGCGCCTGCTTCCTATTCTTTCCGCATTGCCTTCAGCAGATATTCGCTGAGCGCGACGGCGTTGTTGTGGGCCTCGTCCCGCGCGCCGTAGAGCAACGTCACTTTTCCCTTGCGAAGCTTGTCGCGCAGCACGGCCACCGTTTCGGGCATGGCGTCGAGCTCTTCGAAATAACGCCGCCTGAACGCATCCCAGCGCCTGGGCTCATGACCGAACCACTTGCGCAGCGGCGTCGACGGCGCAATCTCCTTGAGCCACAGATCGACTGCCGCTTCCTGCTTGGACAATCCCCGGGGCCAGACGCGATCCACCAGCACGCGGCAGCCATCGCCGGCTTCGGACGAATGGTATATCCGCTTGAGCTTCGGCCTGCGAATGCGGGTCTGCACCATCGTTCCCGGCGCTTATCGGCTCGCGGCGGCCGCGCCGGACAGCAGTCCGCTCTGAGCAATGCCGTCGAACAGGAACTGCACCGCCAGGGCGCAAAGCAGCACGCCGAACACGCGCGTGATCACGTGCAGTCCGGTCACCCCCAGCAGCTTTTGCACCTGGGTCGCCCCGAGAAGCGCGAAAAAGGTCAGC
>DATIPL010000541.1:0-3420 GCA_035471965.1 Gammaproteobacteria bacterium | reverse complement strand
CAGCGGCATGGCTTCTTCCACGGGCAGGCCACCGGCGGGTAGCTTGCGGATGAAAGCGTCGAGCGGTTGCCCTTCCAGCACCTCCATGGTCATGAAGACAGTGTTAGAGGAGTCGTCGCGATCGAAGTCGTAAACAGTCGCAATATTCGGGTGCGCAAGCCGCTGCTGTTTGGCGGTTTCTCTCTGCAGCGCGATGAAGGCTTCCGGGTGCTCTTTGAAGTCTCCCTGAAGGAGCTTGATGGCAATATAGGGATTACGATCGCGGGCCTCTTCCTTCAACAAATCCTTTCCTTTCCACACCGCGCCCATCCCGCCTTCCCCGAGCTTGGCCATGAGTTGAAAACGATCGCGCAGATGATCGCCTACCTGGAAAGGCCGCGAGATACCGGGGTGTCGCTGTTCTCGGATAGTGGGCCAGCTGGCGCCGGTGTCCGGATCCGCGGTTTCCTCGGCCGATGCGAGGGCTTCGTCGGAGAAGACGTCGAAATCCACCTCGGATCCGAGGGCGATGGTCTTGTCCGTTGCCTCGGCGCTGGTGCCGGCGGCGTCCCGGTGAGCGGGGCTGATCCCGGCGGCGTCAGCATGCGTCGGGCGATTTGCGCCCTCGCCGAGCGCCCCTCCCCGGGCGAGATCCGGGTTGAGGGTGGTGTGATCATCGTCGAGTCCGGCCTCCATCTGGGTCGGCTCAGCCGGTTCCTCTTCATGAGCGCCGAGGATCTCCATTCTCTGTTCCGGCGGAGCCGTGGGATCCGCCCTCATTCCCGTGTTTTCCCGTTCACCGTCGATTCGATCGAATAGGGCGCCGGCTCCCGTCATCGAAGACGCGTCCGCGCCGGGCCTTGGATCGGCGGCGGCCGGCGTCGTTCGGCCGGAGTGTTCGAGGCCATCGTCGAGGGCGAGGACAGTCGCGTCCGGATCGTGACCGGCGGCGATGCACGAGGTCACGTTGCCGCTCAGGGATACGTACATCGGATGAGACAGCCCCGCATCGCGCGCCGCTCGAAGGAGTTTTGCCACCAGCGGGGCTTTATTCGGCGAACGGGCGAGATACTGCTGAACGGAAGCGTTGACCTGCTCGAAGGACCCGTTTCCCTTGATGAGCGCGCTCAGCAGCTTCTTGAGTTCGGCCACCTCGATTTCCATCCAGGAGGATTACTTGGTCGGCTGCTTTACAGAATTGAAGCGCGGGATGGTCTCTGCGGAATGGAAGTTGTCGTCCCCGTCGGCGAGACGGGCACGGGGCGTGTCGGTGCCGGCGATATGGACAGTTACCACGGTGACATTGTCCCGTGAGCCCCTGGACAGGGCGAGGTCCACGAGGGTATCGCTCAAAGAGCGGTCGTTTTCCCGCCCCGCAAGCTCGAGGATTTCCGCCGGCTTGACCTCTTTGTCCAGTCCGTCGCTGCATAGAATGAAGACGTCGCCCGGCCGAAGCTCGACGATCTCCAGATCCAGCTTGACCGAATCGGCGGCGCCTATGGCGCGGGTCACGAGATTTCCCTGGGGATGGGTGGAGGCCTGAAGCCGGGTCAGGATGCCCTTTTCGACCAGTTCCTCCACCAGGGCGTGATCCTGGGTGATCTGAACGATCTGTCCGCCCCGGCAACGGTAGATGCGACTGTCACCCGCCCAGACGCAGATCGCGTGACGGTCGCGTGCGATGAGGGCGGCGACGGTGCTGCCGATGGTCTGGGATTCGTTTCCTCTGGCGATCGCGCGCAGTTTGTCGTTGACGCGCAGCAGGCGGTTTTCCACCTCGTCGAGAAACTCGCTCAAAGCCCGGGGCGGTCTCATCGCGTTGAGCGTCTCACAGATCATGCCGCTGGCCACGTCGCCAGCAGTATGGCCTCCCATGCCGTCCGCGACGGCCCAAAGGCCCAGATCGGAGCGGTCGAGGTAAGCATCCTCGTTGATGTCCCGGACCATTCCGACGTCGGTACGGCTCGAGGATGACCAGGAAATTTTGGCCTGATGATTCATAGGCACTGGGCACCCAAACAAAGCTTTTTCGGGCGGGAGCTGATCGCCGCCGCGTGCGTATCGATGTCACCTCAAGTCTACGATTTCGGCGGCTGGCCTGAAATCTGGATCCGCCCGGAAAAGTCGTCCCGCCCGGCCCTCCATCGGGCGGAAATCACCTCACCATAGACTATTCTAGACGGCAATTGAGCGAATCTCGCGGAATATTGCCCGTCTAAGTCGTACTCCGGGGGCTCCTGGGAAGGGTCCGGCGGACTGCCGGCGCAGGATGTCGCGGTCATCTCTAACTTTGAGGGCATTTTCGACGTCGAGGAGATCGGAGGGGTGCTGCTCACCGGTCCCAACGGCCGGCTGGACTCCGTCGGAAACATCGATATACAGGGCTAGGACCTGATCTACGCTGAGCCGTTTCTCGACCCGCTTCCCGCAGTCGCGGACGACATCAGCATTGATATGGGAAATTGGGCAGCGTGCAGTATCCTGGCCGGGGGGCTTCAACATTACAGAGCAACTTCGCGCCCGCCTCCGCGGACATTGTCATCGACTCTTCCGGCAGCGTTATCACCGATCCGGTAGACACGCTCTGCTTGGGCAACGTTGTCACCATCGCGGGGACGGCGCTTAGCTTCAATCTTGCATCGGTGCTTACCGGCGGCTTCAGCCCGATCCTGACCAGCAGCTGGCGCAGACGTCACTTTCGACGGCAGCGTGCATGGCGACGCCGCTGCTCCCGGTGCCCAACGCCTGTCCTTGAACGCCGACGGCATCGGCGTAGAGATCGCGAGACGGCAGAAGCTCACTACGCCGTCACCCGGAGGCGTTGGCCGAGTCGGCCATACAAAGTTCGAACATCGTCAATTACGCTAATGCGGGCCGCTTTGCTCGCTATATCTTCCATTGACGAATCTTGGCTGGTCGGCCGCCAGGTTTCAGGTATCATCCGGCTGACTATTGAATGATCGATTAAAATGCGCGGCTATTGACACAAAACCATGACCAATCAGGTGCTGTTCTACGCGGAAGCGAAACCGGTGACGAAGGAGCGACATCGGGACTGGTTCGTCGAGACGGGTCACGACTACTCCTTTGCCCGAAACACAAACTCGGTGCCGCTGATGGCGGTGGAGTTCCCATCCGCCGGCCGCGAGTATGCCATCGTCTTCGCCGGTGCCGACGAAGGGAAGACGATTCCGGCTGCGATTCTCGGTATCGAGGACAAGCAGAACCTCTACATCACCGCAGAAGGCGGATGGAAGGCGCACTATATACCCGCCTTTGTGCGCCGCTACCCTTTCATTTTCGCCGCGGACGGCGAGGACAAGACTTTCACGTTGTGTATCGACGAGGGATTTGCGGGCTGTAACCAGGAGGGCCAAGGCCGGCCACTTTTCGACGACGACGGCGAGAGAACTGAATACCTGGATAGCGTATTGAAATTCC
>DATIPL010000540.1:0-2107 GCA_035471965.1 Gammaproteobacteria bacterium | reverse complement strand
GGTATTCGGTATTCGATATTCGGTATTCGATATTCGATTCCCGATATTCGTTCCATTACCAGCTCGCCTTCACCAGCCCCGGCACGTCGCCCCGCATAGCGGCTTCCCGCAGCTTGTTTCTGCTGAGCCCGAACTTACGGTAGTAGCCGTGCGGTCGTCCGGTCAGGCGGCGGCGATTCTGCAGGCGCACCGGGCTCGAGTTCCTCGGCAGCTTCTGCAGCTTCTTAGACAGCGCCTGACGCTCGTCTGCGCTCAAAGACGTCTCCAACAGCTTCTTCTTCAGCTCGGCGCGCTTTCGGGCATGCTTGCGAACCAGCTTCAGGCGCTTCGCTTCCCGGTTGACGATTGCGAGTCTTGCCATGGTTGCTCCTGATCCCTTAATTCTGGCGGAACGGAAAGTTGAACGCAGCCAGCAGCGCGCGTCCCTCGTCATCCGACTTTGCCGTCGTCGTAATGGTCACGTCCAGCCCGCGGATGGCGTCGATCTTGTCATAATCGATTTCCGGAAAAATGATCTGCTCTTTGATCCCCAAGCTGTAATTGCCTCGGCCATCGAAAGCTTTAACGCTGAATCCGCGGAAGTCACGGGTCCGAGGCACGGCGATATTGATCAGTCTGTCCAGAAACTCGAACATTCGCTCGCGACGAAGTATGACCTTACATCCGATGGGCCAGCCCTCGCGAATCTTGAACGCGGCGACCGATTTCCGCGCTTTGGTCACGATGGGTTTCTGGCCGGAGATCCTGGTGAGGTCCTCGACCGCGTTGTCCAGCACCTTCTTGTCTCCGATCGCCTCGCCGACACCCATATTGAGCGTGATTTTGACCAGCCGCGGCACTTCCATCACCGACTTGTAGCTGAACTGCTCCTTCAGCTGGTCGACTACGGTCTGCCGGTAAAATTCCTGTAGCCTCGACACGATCTCACCTAGATGTCCACGACCTCTTCGGTCGACTTGAAAAATCTGACTTTTTTTCCGTCCTCCAGACGCCTGATTCCAACCCTGTCAGCCTTGCTGAGCTGCGGGTTGTACAGGGCGATGTTGGACCTGTGTATGGGCATCTCCTTTTCGATTATTCCGCCGGTCGTGCCCTTGGACGGATTGGGACGGGTGTGACGTTTAACCACGTTCACGCCTTCGACCAGCAGCTGCTCGTCGGAGACGACTTTGCTGACGGTCCCGCGCTTGCCCTTATCTCGCCCTGCGATGACGATGACCTCGTCACCCTTCCGAATTTTGCTCATGCCCATTTCGTATGCCTGCCCGGGTGCTACAGTACTTCCGGAGCCAGCGACACAATCTTCATGAATCGCTCGGTGCGAAGCTCTCGCGTCACAGGACCGAAAATGCGGGTTCCGATTGGCTGAAACTGATTGTTCAGCAGCACGGCCGCATTGCTGTCGAAGCGAATGAGGGAACCGTCGGAACGGCGCACGCCTTTGGTTGTACGCACGACAACGGCGTTATAAAGCTCGCCCTTTTTCACCTTTCCCTTGGGAATCGCTTCCTTCACGCTGACCTTGATGATGTCGCCTACGCCCGCATAGCGGCGGCGCGATCCGCCCAGAACTTTGACGCACATGAGACGTCTGGCCCCGCTGTTGTCGGCCGCGTTGAGAACTGTCTCCGACTGAATCATCGCTCTGGTCCGTTCTTGCTCGAATTTCCGACAGTGTTCACTCAGCCCGATCGAGAATTTCGTGCAGGCGCCACGCCTTGGTCTTGGATAGAGGTCGGCACGGCTCAATGCTGACTTTGTCGCCCACTCTGCACTCGTCTTTCTCGTCGTGAGCGTGGATCTTGCTCGACCTCTTCACGTACTTCTTGTACAGGGGATGTTTGACGCGTCGCTCGACGAGCACAGTAATGCTCTTCTGCATCTTGTCGCTTACGACATGTCCCACCATGACGCGGGCCGCTTTTTTGGAAGCCGCCTCGTGCTCGGCTTTATCGGCCTGATCCGTGCTGCTGCTATCGCTCATTTCGATCGACGTCTCTCGTTGATGATGGTCATCACCCGCGCGATGTCTCGGCGCACGGCTTTGAACTGACTGGGTCGCGCAAGCTGGCCGGTGCCCTGCTGCATGCGCAGGTTGAACGCCTCG
>DATIPL010000539.1:0-3733 GCA_035471965.1 Gammaproteobacteria bacterium | reverse complement strand
CGAGCTCACGCCGCGACAGGCGCCGGGAGTTTTTCGAGTTCTCGACACGCTGGCGCGCCGGGCGGCTCTGCCCGCACTGCCGAAACTCTACTACATACCTAGCAGCGTCATAAACGCGTTTGCAGTGGGAACCCGAAGATCCGCCGGCATCGCCGTCAGCGACGGAATGTTTCAGGCGCTGAGCGAGCGCGAGCTTTGCGGCGTACTGGCTCATGAGATCAGTCATATACGCCACAACGATACCTGGGTGATGGGACTGGCGGACTTGTTCAGCCGGCTCACCGCCTTTTTCTCCATGTTCGGGCAACTGATACTGTTGCTGTACGTACCCGTGGCGGTGTTTTCCAAGTTGCAGATCAACTGGCTGGCGGTGCTCGCATTGGTGTTCGCGCCGACGGTCAGCGTCCTGCTGCAGCTCGCCCTTTCCCGTACCCGGGAGTATGAAGCCGATCTCGGAGCGGCGGAGCTTTCGGGAGATCCGGAGGGTTTCGCCTCTGCGCTGCGGAAAATCGAACGGCATCAGGGCAGATTTCTCGAACAGATTTTCTTCCCGGGAAGGCGCATTCCCGATCCCTCGCTGCTGAGAACCCATCCAGCCACGGACGAAAGGATTCGCCGGCTCCGGCAGCTTCAGCCCGAGCCGGCATTGCAGGCGCGGCTCCCCGACCTCAGCGCCATTCCCCATACGCCCAGGGCGCGCACCCGTCGTCCCCGCTGGCATTTTCCCGGCACCTGGTATTAGACCCGGCGCCAGGCTCCATGCGATCAGACGTGTGCGGCCTCTCTCTTCGCGTCGCTGTCGCGCTGGCGCTGTTTGCGCAATCCTCTTGTCAGCTCTCTGAGCCCCTGCTCGTTCAGGGTTTCCTTTTCCAGCAATGATTTCGCGCAGCGTTCGAGAATATCCCGATTGTCCTCGAGAATTCCGTAGGCACGCTCGAATACGTCACTGATGATCTTGCGCACCGCGCTGTCGATTTCCCGCGCCGTTTCTTCACTGTAATTACGTTCACGCGCGGCCATACCCGCGGGTGTGTTCAGATAACCCGGCTTGTTTTCGTCGTAGGTGACGTATCCCAGCGTCTCGTCCATGCCGTAGCGCGCCACCATGTTCCTGGCGATATCCGTGGCCTTTGCCATATCGTCCGCCGCGCCCGTGGACAGATGACCGAATACGAGCTTTTCCGCCGCCCGCCCGCCGAGTAATACGGCGATCTTGTTTTCGAGCTCGTCCCGCGTCATCAGATAACGGTCCTCGGTGGGGCGCTGAATGGTATATCCGAGCGACCCGATGCCGCGGGGGATGATCGACACTTTATGCACCGTATCCGTTCCCGGCAGCAGCATGCTCACAAGCGCGTGACCCATCTCGTGATAGGCAACGACTTCGCGTTCCTTCGGGTTGAGCAACCGGTTCTTTTTCTCCAGCCCCGCGACGATGCGTTCTATGGCGCGGGTGAAATCCTCCAGCGTCACCATTTCCCCCCGCCGCCGGGTTGCCAGCAACGCGGCTTCATTGACCAGGTTGGCCAGATCCGCGCCGGTGAAGCCGGTCGTCAGAGCCGCGACCTGCTCCGGATCGACGTCAGTGGAAATCTGGATTTTCTTCAGATGAACCTCCAGGATCTGCTTTCGGCCGGTCTTGTCCGGCCGATCTACGAGCACCTGGCGATCGAATCGGCCCGCGCGCAGCAGGGCGGGATCGAGGATTTCCGGCCGGTTGGTGGCCGACAGCAGCACCAGCCCGGTGGATGAGTCGAATCCGTCAAGCTCCACCAGCAGCTGATTGAGCGTTTGCTCGCGCTCGTCGTGCCCACCCAGCCCCGAAAACGCACCCCGGGCCCTGCCGAGCGCGTCCAGCTCGTCGATGAAAATGATGGCCGGCGCCTGTTTCCTGCCCTGCTCGAACAAATCGCGCACACGCGCAGCGCCGACGCCGACGAACATCTCCACGAATTCGGAGCCGCTTATGGAAAAGAAAGGCACCCCCGCCTCCCCCGCGACGGCGCGGGCGAGCAGCGTTTTGCCTGTGCCGGGGGGACCGACCAGGAGCACCCCTTTGGGTATCCGCGCGCCCAGTCGGCCATACTGCTTCGGATCCTTGAGAAACTCGATGATCTCCTGCAGCTCCTCTTTGGCCTCGTCCACGCCCGCAACGTCGTCGAAAGTCGTCTTGGTATCCTTCTCGACATAGATCTTGGCCTTGCTCTTGCCGATGGACATCATGCCGCCGAGACCCTGCTTTTCCGCGAGCTTGCGGAAAACGAACAGCCACAAGGCAAAGAAAAACAAGACCGGAATGACCCAGGAGAGTAAATCCCGCAGGAAGGTGCTTTCCACCGCGCCGGTGTACTCGACGCCCGCTTTTTCCAGCCGCTCGGCAACCCCGGGCTCGACGCGGGTGGTGACGAAGCGCGTCTGCCCCTCGGGCAAGGGGCTCTTGAAGGTGCCGCTGATATGCTGGCTGCCGACGACGACCTTCTCTATCAGTCCCTGATCCAGATATTGCTCGAACTTGCTGTAGGGAATGGGCTCCACCTCGCGGCTCTGAACCCAGAGGTCCCGGACCAGCATGACGCCGATGATCGCAAGGATGAGGTACCAGACGTTGAACTGGGTTTTCTTTTCCATGGGGACTGAAGCCTCCTCGTGGGACCGAGTGACACGGCAAAAGCTGGCTCCATGTTACACCTATGGCCGCGAGCGCGGTTTTCAAGGGCCTGCCGCGGCGGTCGCCGGGACGACCCGGGCGGCATACCGATGCCCCTTGAAATCAGGCCGGCCGATCCCATATCGGGCAATAAGACACGGACTCAATGCTTGAAAGCAGGAGGTAGCGTAGCCATGTATATGACGACCTATGAGCCCTGGAACGTTCTGAACAACCTGAACAGGGAAGTCGGACGCTTGCTCGACAGCACCCGCACCGGTGCGGATGACGGCTCCAGCGTCGCCACCAGCGCGTGGACGCCCGCCGTGGACATCAAGGAAGAGGAAGGCCGTTTTCTCATCACTGCCGATGTGCCGGGGGTCGAACCCCAGGCGATCGACGTAACCATGGAAAACGGCATGCTCACCATCAAGGGCGAGCGCAAGATGGAAAGCGACGTGAAAGAGAACGGTTTCCGGCGCGTGGAGCGCATGCACGGAACCTTCTATCGCCGTTTTTCGCTGCCGGACTACGCAGACGCGGACAACATCTCCGCGAATTGCAAGAACGGCGTGCTGACGGTTACGGTCCCCAAGACCGAGGCCGTCAAACCTCGACGGATCGAAGTCAAGGCCTGACAAAGGATCCGTCCTTACGATTCCACTCGCCCGTATGGGCGCGGGAAAGGGGCCGATACGGCCCCTTTTTTCTTCGCCGGCCGGACTTCAGGATCGGAACAGATACCAGAGCACGCTGATCACGACGCTGACGAGCAAACAGGTCGTAATCGGAATGTAGAGACGAAAGTTCTCCCGCTCGATGACGATATCCCCCGGCAACCGGCCAAGTCCGATCTGAGACAGCCACGGCCAGAGCAGCCCCAGGAGCACCAGCGTCACGCCGACAATGATCAGAATCCTGGCGATACTCATGGGGGCGCCGGGAGCCGCGCGGCGGCGACACCAGTCGATGCTTTCCCTGCAGCCGTCACCACGGCAGCGCCTCGCCGTTCTGGTGCCAGAAGCTGCCGGTTTTCTGCAGGTCCAGCCCGTCGATGCGATCAATCAAACCGCCTGCGGCCTCCTC
>DATIPL010000538.1:0-2052 GCA_035471965.1 Gammaproteobacteria bacterium | reverse complement strand
ATAACCTTCAGTCCGTCAGGCGAACCGGGGATTGTCTCCCGGCTGGGCTGAGAAAAAGTTCACGGGTCCACGCTCTCGGGTAGACCGTCGAAGAAATCCACCATGCCGGTCTCGAGCGAATACTCGGCGCCGACGATGAGCAGGCCGTCGTTTCGAATCAACCGCTCGAGGATCTCGGATCCGTGGCGCAGATGGTCGGCGGAAGCACGTATGTTGGCGCGGACTGCCTGCTCGAGCAGCGCCTCGGGTTCTTGATGGGGTGCTGTTTCGAGCAGCTCCTCCACCGACGGGCGGATGAAATCGACGATGGAGCGGAGGTTGGGCGAGCGATTCTCCGTGGGACGCTCGAGCTGCTCCAGGGTAGCCAGAACGGCCCCGCAGGAGGAGTGACCCAGTACCACCACCAGGCGCGTGCCGAATCGCTCAGCGGCAAATTCCACGCTGCCGATCTGGGAAGGCGCCACCACGTTGCCGGCCACGCGGATGACGAACAGATCGCCCAGGCCCTGATCAAAGACGATCTCCGCCGGCACCCGAGAGTCGGAGCATCCGAGAATGATGGCGACGGGTTCCTGACCCGCAACCAGCTCTCCGCGGCGCTTCCGGCTTGTGCCTTTACCGGCGCCCCGGACGTCCGAAACGAAACGACGGTTGCCTTGCTGCAGTCGCCGGAGTGCTTCCACCGCGGAGATCATCGCCGCCTCGTCCCTGCTCCCCGTTTTCCCGCTTGCGGCCGAGGATCCGCGGCGTCGGCTCGACGGCGAATATCCATCAGCTTTCGGGCCGGGAGAGCAGTTTTGTCATCAGACGGCGATCGTGATCCTCAAAACCGGTGCGTCGATAGAGCTCGTACGCGTTTTCCCGGTGACGCTCGACCTCGAGATGAAGCGCCTTGACGCCGCGTTCACGGCAATAGGCTTCTGCGATCTCGAGCGCCTCGCGCCCCAGGCCCTTTGCGCGCGCTTTCTCCACGATATACAGCTCGTCGATGAACGCGTCGCGGCCTCGATACTCCAGACTGAAGCCGAGCGTAACGGCGAGATAACCGACGACGCGATTCTGATCCTGTATCGCCCACAGCCGGCCGAGACTGTCGTTTCGCACCAGGTCCCTGACGGATTGCCGGGCTTCAGCGTCGATGAACGGGTAGCCGTCCTCTGCGTAATATTGACGCATCATCTCGACGATGCCGTCGATGTCCTGCTCCGCGGCGGGTCGGAATCGATCCATGGGGGGATACGGGTTTGAATTCGCCGGGGCAGTTTACTGATTGCCCGGCGGTTCTTGAATACGGGATCAACGGAGTGACGGGAGGGAGGGCTATGCGTCTGTCGAATATCAGAAAATTACGCGATTAACCGAACCATCCGGGATGAACGCTCACCATCAGAGAAAAGGCACCCAGCAGGCACGAAGCGCTCCAGACGAGGCCGGCGGGAATCAGGAGAAAAAGCCCGTAAGCTCGAAACTTTCGTCGCCTGGCGAATATCAGGAGCACGGTGATCAACAGCGCCGCAAAGGGGAGTCCGGACCAGACAATGATGTCGCTCCATGGCGTCCGGAATCGCTCCTCGGTAAAAAAGTTGCCCAGGCTCATCAGCACGATGGGAAGCGGGCAAAGGAACGATAGAACTTTGACGATTACGCGTTTTTTAACCACTTCAGGTACTGCTCCCGATCCTGCTTGCGGATGCGTGCCAGCTCTCTTCGTTGCCGCGGCGACAACTCCGGTCTGACCAGATGCGTGGCTTTCATTTCCCGCGGATACTCCGCCAGCGCAAGGACGTCGCGATAATCCCGCCTCGCCAGGTCGACATATTCTCGAAGCCTCTCGAGCGAGCCGTTCGCGAGCTTCAACACCGCGAGCTGAACCCGGGCCCGGCCCGCTTCCGCAGGCGATGGATCGCCGTATCGATCCAGGGCCTCCATGACGTCGTCCGCGTCGTGCGGCCAGTACTGCCGAATTTTCTTCTTAACGATGGCGCGCGATGCAGTCATGATTCAGGCACCTGAATAATAATAGTCGGCCGCAAGACGGACCTTTCTCGTTCC
>DATIPL010000537.1:0-1909 GCA_035471965.1 Gammaproteobacteria bacterium | reverse complement strand
CTGCGAGCGGCAAATTAGTCCAGATGGGGTTCAAGTGCGGCATCGTGGGTCTTCCCAACGTCGGCAAATCGACGCTCTATAACGCGCTTACCAGCGCGGAGATTGCGGCCCGTAACTATCCTTTCTGCACCATCGAACCGAACGTCGGCATCGTCCCGGTTCCGGACGAACGGCTGGACAGGCTCGCCGCCATCGTCAAGCCGCAGCGTGTCGTGCCGACCACCATTGAGTTCGTTGACATCGCAGGGCTGGTGTCTGGCGCGTCCAAGGGGGAGGGATTGGGCAACAAATTTCTTGCCAACATCCGCGAGACTCATGCCATTGCACACGTGGTGCGATGCTTCGACGATGCGGACGTGGTGCATGTAGCGGGACGGGTCTCCCCGGCAGACGACATCGAGATCATCAATACGGAGCTGCTGCTGGCGGACCTGGAAACGGTATCCCGAAATCTGGAGCGCGTCGCGCGGAGCTCGAAATCCGGCGACCGCCAGGCGCTGTCCCGGCTTTCGCTGCTGGAACGCCTCGCCGCGCACCTGGATGACGGCGGACCCGCGCGTACGTTCGCGGCAAGCGGAGCGGAAAGTAAGACGCTTCGCGACCTCCACCTGCTGACTTCAAAGCCGGTGCTATATATCGCCAACGTTGACGAAAACGGGATCGCCGGTAACGACTACGTGGCCACGGTGCGACGTATCGCCGCCGGCGATCAGGCCGCCGTCGTTACCGTGTGCGCCGCCATGGAAGCCGAACTCGCGGGCATGACCCATACCGAGAGGCATGAATTCTTGAGCGACGCGGGAATTGAAGAGCCGGGGCTGAATCGGGTCATTCGCGCCGGCTACGATCTTCTCGAATTGCTGACTTTTTTCACCGCCGGACCCAAAGAGGCGCGCGCCTGGACCGTGCGCCGCGGCGCTACCGCGCCTCAGGCGGCAGGGGTCATCCATACGGACTTCGAGAGGGGATTCATTCGCGCCGAGGTTATTGGATACGATGACTTCGTTCGGCTGGGGGGCGAAGCCGGCGCTAAAGAAGCGGGCAAGTGGCGCCTGGAAGGGAAGGATTACATCGTTCAGGAAGGCGATGTTGTTCATTTTCGCTTCAGCGTCTGAGGCCCGGGAAATGCGTATCCGGCACCAGTGAAGCGGCTGCGTCGAATCATCGGGGCGCTGTTGGGCGGCACGCGTGCGGCCGATTCCCGTGCGGCCGAATCGAGCACAGGCGGGAAGCGAGCCCCCGAGAACAGCTCCATCACATCCGTCGACGCGCTGATGCGCGACGGGGTCGCGAGGCACATGAAGGGGGACCTGGACGGGGCGAAGGCTGCGTATCGGGCGGTGCTCGACGAGGACAGCGAAAATATCGACGCTCTGCATCTGCTCGGAAGCGTGCTCGGCCAGCAGGGACAGCTCGGTCCGGCGCGGGGGCTGCTCGAGCGCGCCCTCGAGATCGCCCCCGGCCACAGCGCGGCGATGGTGGACCTCGGCAACGTGTACCGGGCCGACGGCGACTCCAAACGAGCCCTGGAGTGCTACTTCAACGCGCTTGGTGTCAGCCCCGACGACACGGCCGCTCATCGTAACGTCGGCTACATGCAACTCGAGCTCGGCAACGAAAGGGAGGGTCTCGAGCATTTGAAGAGGGCGGTGGAGGCGGATCCGGACGTTTTGCAGGATCAATTCATGCTGGCGGAGACGCTGGCCAAATCGGGAGCGCACGCGGAGGCCATTCCGCACTACGAGAAGGCCGTCGCTCTCAACCCCGATCTCGCCGTGGCCCACAATCACCTTGCGTATTCGTTAAGCGTATGCGGGTCGCGCGATGCCGCGGTCGAGCACTACGTCAAAGCGATCGAACTGGACCCGAACGACTATGTCGCGCGCAACGATTTTGGACTTCTTCTTCA
>DATIPL010000536.1:0-10174 GCA_035471965.1 Gammaproteobacteria bacterium | reverse complement strand
GTCGACGTCGGAGAAGCGGGTGATCGACACCACCGGGCCGAATACCTCGCGGCGAACGATTTCGTCTTGCTGCAGCGCGCCCGCAATCACCGTCGGCTGGTAGTAAAAGCCGGAACCGTCGGCGGAACGACCGCCGGTGGTGATCTGAATGTGGCTCAGTCTCGCTGCCCGCTCGACGAAGCTCGATACCCTTCCCCGCTGGCGATCGCTGATCAGGGGTCCGATCTCGTTCTTCGAGTCGTCGGACTCTGCATACCTGATTGACGAGACGGCGGAAGTCAGATCCGCGACCAGCTTGTCGTGGATTTTCGATCCCGCGTACACCCGGCAAGCCGCGGTGCAGTCCTGCCCGGCGTTGTAATAGCCGAAAGAGCGTATGCCGTTGACCACTTCGTCGAGATCGGCGTCATCGAATATGATCACCGGCGCCTTTCCTCCAAGCTCGAGATGCGTCCGCTTGAGCGTCTTCGAGGCGGCCATGAGTATTTTCTGCCCGGTTGCCACGTCACCGGTAAGCGAGACCATGCGCACGCCCGGATGAGAGACCAGATACGAGCCAACCGACTCCCCGCGTCCCACGACGACGTTCAGGACGCCCTCCGGAAAGATTTCCGCGGCCAGCTTTGCCAGCTTGAGCGTGGTCAGGGGGGTCTGCTCCGAAGGCTTCAGAACCACCGTATTGCCGGCGGCGAGCGCCGGGCCGATTTTCCAGACCGCCATCATCAGCGGGTAATTCCAGGGCGCGATGGAGGCCACCACGCCTACGGGATCGCGCCGCACCATGGAGGTATGTCCCTGGAGATACTCTCCGGCGGCGCTCGCCTGCTGGCAGCGCGCGGCGCCGGCGAAAAAGCGCAGGCAGTCCACAATCGCCGGTATCTCGTCCGCCATCACGCAATGAAACGGCTTGCCGCAGTTGCTCGATTCCAGACGCGCGAACTCCTCGGCTCGGGTTTCGATGGCGTCGGCAAGTCTCAGCAGCAGGCCCGCCCGCTGCCCGGGCGGGGTGCGCGACCACCCGGCAAATGCCTTTTGCGCCGACGCAATCGCCTTGTCGATCTGGCCCTCCGACGCTTCGGGCAGGCTCATGATGGTTTCGCCCGTGGCAGGGTTGAGAACTTCTTCCGCGACCTCTTCGCCATCCGCGAACTTGCCGCCAATCAACATCGACGTTTCCATTTTCGGACCTCCGCGAAAAATAAATAATCAGGGATCACTTGCCGCTGCCCTCGACGCTCTCCGTGTTTCTGATGAGGTAATAGGCGCCGAGTATGGGCAGAAATGTAATTGCCATCACGAACACGGCAACGACGTTGGTAACGGGGCGCTGACGGGGGCGCACCAGCTCCGTAAGCATCCATATGGGCAAAGTGCTCTGTTGCCCCGCGGTGAAAGTAGTCACGATTACTTCGTCGAAACTCAACGCAAATGCCAGCATTCCCCCTGCCAAAAGCGCAGTGGCGATATTCGGCAGGACGATATAGCGGAAAGTCTGCAGACCATCGGCACCGAGATCCATGGATGCCTCGACCAGTGACGCGGATGTACGTCTGAACCGGGCAACGACGTTGTTATACACCACGACGACACAGAACGTTCCATGGCCCAGGACGATGGTCCAGAAACTGAACGGGATATCCGCCAGATTGAATGCCGATCGAAGTGAGATTCCAGTAATAATGCCGGGCAAAGCGATCGGGAGAATGATGAGCAACGAGATGGACTCCCGCCCGAAGAACCGCGAGCGAAACATGGCCGCCGCCGCCAGTGTCCCCAGCATCAGCGCGATAGCGGTGGAAACCGATGCCACCTTGAGTGACAGAAACAACGCGTTCCAGATGTCGTCACGGTTCCACACGACGGCGAACCATTTGAGGGTCAGCCCCGGGGGCGGAAACTGGTATGACTTATCCTCGGTAGTAAATGCGTAGAGCAGGATCAGCGCCAGAGGAACGTGAAGAAACAAGAGCCCGCCAAGGGCAGCGGACTTCAAACCGAACCTGGCCCCGCTGCCATCATCAAAGCGCATCGAAGGCACCCAGGCGCTTGGCGATCGTCAGATAGACTCCCATGATGACGATCGGCACCACGGTAAATGCGGCCGCAAGGGGTATGTTCCCCGCCGTCCCCTGATGAATGAAAACCGCCTGACCAATGAACAATCTCGACGATCCGACGATTTGCGGAATGATGTAATCACCGAGCGTAAGAGAGAAGGTGAAGATCGAGCCCGCAACCACGCCCGGAAACGCAAGCGGAAGTACGACTTTCCTGAAGGTTTGCCGGGGACGCGCCCCGAGATCGGCGGAAGCCTCCATCAGATTCGAGGGAACCCGCTCGAGCGCTGCCTGGATGGGCAGGATCATGAATGGCAGCCAGATGTACAGAAAAACCAGAAACATGCCTGTGTAGCTGATCGAGAGGGACGGCCCTCCGATTACCGAAATCGACAGAATCGCGTCGAGAAACCAGTTCAAATGCAGCTTGTCGACCACCCAGCTCAAAATGCCCTCTTTGGCAAGGATGAGCTTCCACGAATAAACCCGCACCAGGTAGCTCGACCAGAGGGGCAGCATAACCGCCAGGTACATGAAGGCCTTGAGGCGACCACGGGCATAACGCGCCATGAAATACGCAACCGGGAACGCAATGACGGCGGCAGCCAGTGTCACCGCCGTTGCCATGCTGACGGTGCGAATGATGATGTCCAGATTGGCGGGTTGGAACAGCTCTGCGTACGTGCTTAAAGTGAACTGGCGCCTGATCAGACCGGTGAACTCGTCGATCGAGAAAAAGCTTTGCAGCAGCAGCGCAAACAAAGATCCAAGATAGACAACGCCCAGCCAGAGTAAGGGTGGACCGAGCAGCAGGGCCAGAAACAGGCGAGGATGACGATAAAGCGTGTTCGAGACCCCCTTTCGGATCAACGTGCCGGCGCCCATGGCCATCGTTTGTCTCAATTGATGTTCCCGAGCGGATGCATATCGGACTTGGACCAGCAGGCGTAGACGCGCGTCCCGACGCGCGCTTCCTGCTCTGCCGCGTCCTCGCCGCTTTTCCCGACGACCATCAGCGTACGGCCGTTCTCGAGCTCCAGCTCGTGGAGCGTGTCGGCGCCATGGAAGCGCACATCGACGACCCTGCCACCAAGCACGATGTCACCGTCGGGCCGTGGCTCCTCGGAGCTCATCAGCCGAATACGCTCCGGGCGCAGGCTGCAATCCGCATGAAGTCCGGCGAGACGTCCGGCCCAGTCGGCCGGGATCAGGTTGGAAAGCCCTACGAAATTCGCCACGAACCGAGTCTCCGGTCTCCGGTAGATTTCACGCGGGGTCCCGATCTGCTCGATGCGGCCGTGGTTGAAAACGGCGAGCCGGTCGCTCATGGACAGCGCTTCTTCCTGATCGTGGGTCACATAGATAAAGGTGATCCCCAGGTTTCGCTGCAGGCGCTTGAGCTCGATCTGCATGTCCTGGCGAAGCTTGAGATCCAGGGCGCCCAGCGGTTCATCCAGAAGCAATACGCGAGGCTCGTTGATAAGCGCGCGGGCAAGAGCCACGCGCTGCCGCTGCCCGCCCGACAGCTCTGCCGGCCGGCGTGCGCCGAGATCGCCCAGCTTGACCAGGGAAAGCATGTCGCCCGCGCGAGCCAGCCGCTTGTCACGCCGTACCCCCTTCACCATGAGCCCATAGGCGACATTGTCGATGACGTTCATGTGGGGAAACAGGGCGTAGTCCTGAAACACGGTATTGACGTCCCGTTCATATGGCGGCACGCCTTCACTCGTCTTTCCGTGAATCTCGATGTGACCCGAGGTCGGCTGATCGAATCCCGCGAGCAGTCGAAGGCACGTCGTTTTACCGGATCCCGAGGGACCGAGCATGGAAAAGAACTCGCCGTCGACGACTTCGAAAGTCAGCTTATCGACCGCGCGAACTTCACCGAAATACCGGCAAACGCCCTGGAAACGGACGGCGACTTTCACAATCGGGGAGCTTCGATCATTTGTGGGACCTGATCAGTGCAATACAGGACACTGGACCCCTGGCGTGGGCCCAGTGATCCTCATGGAAGCGAGTCAGCGTCCGCCGAGAACGGCGATGTAATCAGTCACCCACCTGTAGTAAGGAACGCAGGAGCTTTGCGTCGTGCAGTTGCTCACCGGCGTCTTCCAGAAACGGATCTTGTCGAAATTGCCCAGCCCGTTGGTCTCGCAACCCATCTCTCCGAGCAGCTTATTTCCCTTGCAGGCGCTCAGAACGACGGGCACCGAACCGAACCAGGCCGCCAGGTCACCCTGAAGCTTCTCGTTGAGCGAGTGCTCGAGCCATTTGTACGCGCAGTTCGGATGCGGCGCTTCCGCGTGCATCATGGTTGTGTCCGCCCACCCGGTTGCCCCCTCCTTTGGAACGATGCTGGCAATAGGCTGCTTCTGGCTTACCAGAATGTTCACCTGAAAGGGCCACGCGGACGAGGCGACGACGCCTTCGTTCGTGAAATCATCGATTTGTATGAAGGGATCGTGCCAATAGCGGCTCACCAGTTTGCGCTGCTCACGAAGCAGCTCGAGAGAAGCCTTGTATTGTTCCTCGGTCAGCTCGTACGGGTCCTTGATACCCAGCTCCGGTTTCTTGCTCATCAGATACAGCGCCGCATCGGCGATATAGATGGGCCCGTCGAAAGCCTGTACCCGTCCCTTGTTGGACTTGCCGTCCGGCAGGGTGACTTGTTCGAATACGACGTTCCAGCTCGCGGGCGGGGACTTGAACACGTTCGTGTTGTACATGAGGACGTTCGATCCCCACTGATAGGGAACCCCGTAGTGAACGCCGTTGATCGTGTGCCAGGGAGCGTTCTTGAGCCGGTCGTCGACGCGATGCCAGCTCGGAACAAGGTCAATGTTTATCGGCTGCACACGCTTACCGGCGATGATACGCAGGCTCGCGTCCCCCGATGCGGTAACCAGATCGAAACCACCTTCATTCATGAGCGCGACCATCTCATCGGACGTGCCCGCGGTCTTGACCCGGACTTCGCAGCCGGTTTCCTTCTCGAAGCTGGTGACCCAGTCGAAATTCTTGTCGGTCTTACCCCGCTCGATGTAGCCGGGCCACGCGACGATATCCACGACCCCCTCCCCCGGGCCAATGGACTGCTTCATTTGTGCCGCGGGAATCCCCGCCGTAAAACCGAGCGCGAGCCATGCGGAAAAAATGGCTGCTGTCTTTAAGTTCGTGTGGGGCATTCTTTCATCCTCCTCCGGCTTGGTTTCTTAGATCCGGCCTGTTGGTCCGATTGGGCCGGCCCGGAATAATAGTGCCGCGGCGGGAGAATCCGCAATCATGGGGTCTGGAATCCGAAGGCCACTCACTCGAAGCCCGGTCGTATGTTTGCGTTGCGATGTTTCCGGCAGCGGGTGGCCTGCCGGAACCGCGCTGACCGGCTCACGGCGCGCCGCCCGTCGCCGCGAATGGGTGAGCGTTTCACGGGCCGTTCAGGGCTTCCTTCTACTCTAAGAATTCGTTCCGCCGGATCGGCCTTCAGCGGGCGTAAACCTGCATCAGCCATATCCACGACTCGTGCTGCCTCAGCTTGCGAAAACCCCTGGCCTCGATCCACTGCTCGATGTTCACGGGATCATGCACATAAGGCCGGAAATCACAGCGTATGAGCTTGAGGCAGAAGGCCTCCAACGAGGTCGTCAGGCGATTCAGCAGATGCGCCCGCGGGTAAGTCAGCGCATAGACCTTCCTTGTCTTTTCCAGCGAGCGATCAACCAGCATTTTCGCGTCCGGATAGCAGCACACCACCTTGTCGAGGATGGTGACGTCGGCGTCTGGAAGCTCTTCGGCCATCGTCACGAAATCCCCTTGGACGTAGTGCGTGCGGCCGCTGAGAGACTGCTCTACCGAGAGCGCGCGGGCCTCCGACAGCATTTTCTCCGACACGTCCACGCCGGTGGCTTTTGCCGCTCCGTCTTTCAGTAACGATTGATGCAGGTAGCCGACGCCGCAACCGACATCCAGCAACGAGGCGCCCTCGATGCCCGCCTCTTTAATTGCGGACGCAAGCCGCTGCTGCACCTTTCCAAGGCCCCGTTTGCGGTAATGCCTTCCGGATCGGCGCGCGAACCAGGAGAAAAAACGCTCGGCGGCGCAGGTGGCTGGCGAACAGCATTGCATTGGATCATCCGGCCGTTGGAGCAACCAGGCGATCAGTTAATCACAGTTTTCAGCGCCGGGGCAGCGTTCTGCGTCATCGGGGTGCGCTCTGCCCCCGAGCGGTGCCTCGTCCAGTCGGGCCGCAGGGTCGTTCGGGATTAAGTGATTGATTCACAAAGAGCCGAACTCTGGCACGACCCGTGCATCCTGCAAGACTGCAAAAACTCATTGAAGTGCCCGACGCCGGGCGTAATATAAGACTCGGCGGACGAGCCTTTCCGGCGCGGCTGCTGACCCGCGTTTGTCACATGCCGCGCTTAAGCTGGTATTCCAGCTCATAAGGATCTCAACCGCACCGGAGTCAGCCTCATGCAAACAGCCCATTCAGGAGTTGAAGGAGAAACTTCCAAGCGGGTCGGCAACACCCCCGAACTGGACGTCATTTCCTGGGTCCCGCGCGCTCAATTCGAAGCCTGCATCGATACGGCCGCGCGGCGGAGTGCAGCCGGCGTACCTCATGCGCTTTTTGTCATCCACCTCGAACGCCTGCTGGATATCGCCGCCCGCTGCGGACAAAAGGCTGAGCGTTCGCTGCTGGATCTCGTCGGCCTGACGCTCAACAACCTGGTCGGTCACCGTTTCCCGGCCTGCCGGCTGAGACAGGATCACATTGCGGTGATCAAGGACGGCTGCCCGTCATCGATGGCGCCGATGGTGGCGCGGCAGATCTGCGCCGCGCTGGAGGGCGGCACTTTCGTCTGGCACGGGCGCCATTTCCGCCTCGGCGCCAACGTGGGAATCACGACCCTGCATCCCACGCCCCGGGGGCCCGGCGCCCTCGTCGACCGCGCGCTTCGTGCCTGTGCCGCCGCCCAGGAACTCGGAAACCGCAGCTACTTCATACTCGAAGGCAGGGCAGAGGAGTCGCGGCGCCTGGCCGAGGACCGCGACTGGTTCCAGCACCTGAGCGAAACCATCGGCTGAGCACCCGCACGCCGGGGTCGGCCGGCGAGGTGAGATCAAATCGAACTCCGGGCCCGGGTGGCCGAGCCGGGCTCAGGCGTCTAAGATGGGCGACGCCACTTCGAGGAGGCCGCCTTGATCTTCCGCTTTCTCAAAAACTTAACCGGCACTGGAGAATCCAGCGCGCGGGCCGATACGGAGGCCGAGGCGGTCGAGTACAAGGGCTTTCACATCGCGCCGGCGCCGATGAAGGACGCCAGCGGCTGGCGCGTGGCGGCGGTGATCTACAAAGACATCGACGGCGAGCGCTGTACCCACCATCTGATCCGCGCCGACGTGTTTTCCGATCGCGGCTTCGCCAGCGAGCTTTCCATCCGCAAGGCGAAAATGGTCATCGACGATCGGGGCGAAAAGATTCTGGAGAAGCCGCCGAAGGAAGACTGAAAGCGTTTCGCTTTCACCCTCAATCCCCGCAATGGGCGTGCCTGCCGTCGGCAAATCATTCGCTCCATCGATCTATCCGCGGATCGGCTGACCGCTCAAGGCTTCGAGCTCTTCTTCCCGACCGGGCCCGAAACGATCGTGCCTGGGCCAGTCGTCCATTATTTCGAACCAGCCGACGCGCTCCTGGCGCCAGACGTGAACGCGCCGGTACCGATCGACCGGAAGCAGGCCGGGATTGTCCAGGCTGCCGACGGTGAGGCTCGTTTCATGCACCCGGTGAAATCCAATGGTTCCGCCGCACCTGGAGCAGAAACTGCGCTCCACGTCTTTTGACGCGCGATACCGGGTCGGATCGACGCCGGTCCAGCTCACCGTTCCGGCGGGGAAACCCACGTAGGTGCCGACCAGCGCACCGGTCTGCTTCCGGCACATGCTGCAATGGCAGTGGCTGATCCATTTCGGATCGCCATTCGCCTCGTAACGCACGGCGCCGCATAAGCATCCGCCGGTCCATTTCATGACTTCGCCTCCCGAAGACGGTCGAGATGACGGGACCGGTGACGAATGACACTCATCCCCCACCGGTCCCGCTCCCCCTCCCCCGTCGTTCAGTCCATGGTCAGAACCTTTGCGCCGCGAATTTTGCCACGTTTCAATTCCAGCAGCGCGCGGTTGGCCTCCTCCAGAGGATAGATCTGCACCTCCGGCTTGATGGGAACCGCCGCCGCCAGCGGCAAGAACTCGGCGATGTCACGATGGGTCACGTTCGCCACCGATTTGATCTCCCGCTCGAGCCAGAGGTGCTCGTGATAGCTCAGGTTCTGCAGATACTTCTTGTCGCCGTCTTCCTTGCGGATGGCGTTGATCACCAGGCGTCCGCCGGGGCGAAGGTTCGCCAATGCCTCCACGACGGGCTTCCACGCCGGCGTGGTGTCAATGATGGCGTCCAGCGGCTTCGGTGCGCGGTCCGACGTATCCCCGGCCCAAACGGCTCCGAGCTCTTTGGCAAATATCCGCGCGGCCTCGTCTCGTGCGAACACGTAGATCTCGCTCCTTGGATAAAGGTGGCGCGCAATCTGCAGCACCAGATGGGCGGAGCCGCCGAACCCGGTGAGACCGAGTCGCTGGCCGTCCTCCAGATGGCACAGGTTGAGCGAACGGAAACCGACGCCACCGGCGCAGAGCAGGGGCGCCGCCGCCTGGTCGGAAAATACTTCCGGGATGGGATAGGCGTAGCCCTCGGGTACGGTCATGTATTCGGCGTAGCCACCATCCACGTCCCGTCCGGTGGCGCGAAACGCCGGACTGATGTTTTCATCCGTCTCGCCGCTGGATGAATGAATCCATCCGACGCCGACCCGGTCATCCAGCCCGAGGCGCGTAACGCCGGCGCCAAGACGGTCGACCCGGCCCACCACCTCGTGACCGGGGACGACGGGCAGTTTCGGTGGCGCGGTTCGTCCCTCGATCTCGTCCAGCTCCGTGTGACATACGCCGCAGGCGGTGATCCTGACGCGCACTTCACCGCGGTCGGGCTCGGGCACCGGCAGATCGGCGAGCTCGAGGGGAGCATCGTCTTCATCCAGAGAGACGATCTTCTTCAGCAGCATTGCCCGCATTCGATTGTCGCTTCTCCTGGCTCGAGAACTTGCCGTACTCGAGACTCGTGCGCGAGATCGCGCGCTGCGTCCCCGCTATCCGGCGGTCAGAATCTCGAGGATATGGCCGCTGGGATCGAGAAAATAGACCCGGCGGCCGCCGCCATGACGGTTGATCTCCATGTCGTCCAAAGCGCGCGGGCCGCTGCCATAAGCGATGCCTTCTGCCTGAATACGTCCGAAGATCTGGTCGAACTCCGCCTTGCTCACCCTGAATGCGTAGTGGTGCGCATCGAAGTTTTCGTCATCGTCGAAGTCCAGGGTCAAGCGGTCGTTCACGCGGACCGGAGCGAAATGCGCATCCTCGCCCGTGTAGATGAGACCGAAGATACGCGCGAAGAAGCGGGCGGACGCCACTTTGTCGTGTGCTGGAACGATAGTGTGATCGAGTTCGATGGCCATGGGGGCTTCCGGGTCAAGGCGCGTTGAGAACGGATCGGTGCGATTACGGATGGCGCCCTGGTCCATTGCGAGTCTACAACGATGCGGCCTCGAGCGCGCCACGGCGACGGGCGCACCCCCCGGCCCGGCCGCCCGTCCCCGGCCGGGCGGCGCCGGCATTTCGCCGTTCCCGGTCAGGGATGCGGGACGATCAATTTATCCGCCCGACTTCTGGATCTGGGCCGCACGCACCCGGTTTCTTCCCGCCTCTTTGGCCTGGTAAAGCGCCTTGTCCGCCCGGGCCAGCGTCTGCTCGATCTCTTCGTCCGCGTCAACGAACTGGGCGACGCCGAAACTGGCGGTTACCCGGACCATGCCCTCATCGGATTTGACCGCCGCTTCCGCCACCAGGTGGCGCAGCCGGTGGCCCAGTGCTTCGGATTGCGACAAAGTGGTCATAGGCAGCAGCGCGGCAAATTCCTCGCCCCCGAATCGTGCGAAGACGTCCGATCCCCGCACCGCGTTGAGACAGACCCTGGCGATCTCCGTCAGTACCTCGTCCCCTTT
>DATIPL010000535.1:0-2751 GCA_035471965.1 Gammaproteobacteria bacterium | reverse complement strand
CACGACCGCAGTGGCGGCGCTATGGGCCATCCCTTCGTGGTCCATCAGACGCCGCTGGCGGCTCCCGCCGTGACCGCCGCCCCCGGGCCGGCGCCGGCCGCCGACGACGCCCCGTCTTTCGATGGTCACGTGGTCACCGCGCCCATGGTCGGAACGTTCTACATTGCCCCCTCGCCCGGCGCCAAGCCCTTCGTCGACGTGGGCAAGCGGGTACACACCGGCGACACCCTGTGCATCATCGAGGCCATGAAGATCCTCAACCAGATAGAGGCGGATGTGGACGGCGTGGTTGCCGACGTGCTGGTGGAGAACGGCCAGCCGGTGGAATTCGGTCAGCCGCTTTTCGTCATCGAGACCGGAGAGAGCTAAGGATCTCCCCCGCCGCGTGAATTCATCCATTTCGAGATACGCCGGACCTTCGGCGACGTTCCATGCCGATTCTCGATAAGCTGGTCATCGCCAACCGGGGCGAGATTGCTCTGCGCATCCTGCGCGCCTGTCGCGAGCTCGGTATCAAGACCGTGGCGGTTCACTCCCAGGCGGACCGCGATCTGAAGCACGTGAGACTGGCGGACGAGTCGGTGTGCATCGGACCGCCTTCGTCGGCGGAAAGCTATCTCAACATACCGGCGGTCGTGAGCGCAGCCGAGGTCACCGATGCGGTGGCGATCCATCCCGGCTACGGGTTCCTTTCCGAGAACGCCGATTTTGCGGAACGGGTGGAGCAAAGCGGGTTCGTATTCGTCGGGCCGAAGCCGGAAACCATCCGCCTCATGGGCGACAAACTGTCCGCCATCGCGCAAATGAAACGGGCCGGGGTACCGTGCGTTCCGGGCTCTGAAGGTCCTCTGAGCACCGATGACGACGAGATCCTGGAGACCGCGCGCGGGGTGGGTTACCCGCTCCTGGTCAAGGCGGCCGGCGGCGGAGGCGGTCGCGGCATGCGCGTGGTGCACAGCGAGGCCGCTCTGCTGCCCGCCGTCTCTCTCACTCGTTCCGAAGCGGCGGCGGCCTTCGGCAACGACGCCCTGTACATGGAGAAATACCTCGAGCGACCCCGTCACGTCGAGTTCCAGCTGGTCGCGGATCAGCACGGCAACGCAATTCATCTGGGAGAGCGTGACTGTTCCATGCAGCGCCGGCATCAGAAGGTCATCGAGGAGTCGCCGGCGCCAGGGATCACCGCCGAGCAGCGTCAGCGTATCGGCGCGCTATGCGTGGAAGCCTGCAGGACCATCAACTACCGCGGCGTGGGCACATTCGAGTTTCTTTACGATGAGGGTAACTTCTACTTCATCGAGATGAATACGCGACTGCAGGTGGAACATCCGGTGACGGAAATGGTGACGGGCCTCGATCTCGTGAAGCTGCAGCTGCGCATCGCGGCCGGCGAGCCGCTCGGCGTCGAGCAATCCGAGGTCACTTTCCGCGGTCACGCCATGGAATGTCGCATCAATGCGGAGGATCCGAAAAACTTCAGGCCCTC
The DNA here is from genome assembly GCA_035471965.1 of Gammaproteobacteria bacterium. Lineage (GTDB taxonomy): Bacteria > Pseudomonadota > Gammaproteobacteria > HK1 > HK1 > CAMYJH01. Next base: position 1,265 of record DATIPL010000535.1, on the reverse strand, counting down.
TCCCGGCACCATCAGCCTGTTTCATCCTCCCGGAGGTCCGGGGATCCGGTTGGACAGTCACGTCTATACCGGCTACTACGTTCCGCCGTACTATGACTCCATGATCGGCAAGCTCGTGGCCCACGGCGACAGCCGAGAGTCGGCCATGGCCCGGCTGCGAACCGCGCTCGACGAGATTGTCATCGACGGTATCTCGACCAATATCCCGCTGCATCAGGAGCTTTGCCGCGACGCGGCCTTCCTGCGTGGCGGCACCGACATTCATTATCTGGAGCGCAAGCTCGGTCTGTGAAGGCTCGAGCGTCCCCGCGAACCGGTGGCCTGGCTTGAATTGACCCTCGAGTGCGACGGAAGCGTCGCCTTGCGCTTGAGCGATTTTCTGACTGATTCCGGTGCCGTGTCGGTGAGCTTGAGCAACGCGTCCGAGGAAATCCTGATCCAACGAGATCCCGGAAGCGCCCCGCTATGGCCCGCCACGCGGGTTCGCGGTCTTTTTGATCAGGAGGCCGATCTCGAGCGATTGATACCGGAGCTCCGCAAGGCGGGTTTTGGCGCGCCGCAGATCGCGCGGGTAGAGGATCGGGAATGGTCCCGCGCGTGGCAGCAGCACTTTCGCCCAAAGCGCTTCGGCGGTCGCCTTTGGATATTGCCATCGTTCGCCGAGGCGCCCGCTGAAGGCGGCGTATGCGTCCGCCTGGATCCCGGGCTTGCCTTCGGCAGCGGCAGTCACCCCACCACGGAGCTGTGCCTCGAGTGGCTCGCGGCTGTCGCGCTCGAGGGAAAGGAGCTCATCGACTACGGCTGCGGCTCCGGAATTCTGGCGATTGCCGCGCTAAGGTTGGGCGCGCGCGCGGCGCGCTGCGTGGACAATGACGGCGAAGCCCTTGCCACCGCACGGAAGAATGCCCGCAATAACGGTGTCGACGACCGCATGAGCTGCTTTCTACCCGAAGATCTGCCGCCTCATCCCGCCGACCTGCTGGTGGCCAACATTCTGTCCGAGCCGTTGATCGAACTCGCCGAACCACTGACGAATCTGTTGCCCGAAGGTGGGCGCATCGCGCTATCGGGCATACTGAACGGGCAGGCGGACTCGGTGACCGAGGCCTACGAAGGCTATATTGCGTTCGGAGCCGCAGAGTCCAGGGACGGCTGGGTTCGGCTTTCAGGAACGCGCCTTCCGTCCGCTGCCTGAAGCCAGCGATAGCTCACTGAATAGCCGATTGGAAATGCAGAGATCGGCCCGTTCGGCATCGCTTTCTCCC
>DATIPL010000534.1:0-1749 GCA_035471965.1 Gammaproteobacteria bacterium | reverse complement strand
CCAAGCTCCGCATCGCTCAACGGCCGGGTGACGATGATATTGGAAATTGCCGGAAGCGCCGCGGCGTCGAGGCCGGGGTGGAGCGCTTCACGGATGAAGCCGTTGACCGCGACGATGACCCGCTTTGCCCGCAGCGTGCCCCGGTGGGTGCGGAGTACGTGTGTTCCGTTCTCTTTGCGCCATTCGATCACCGGCGACCTGGCGTGAACCCTGGCGCCCCGGCGCGCGGCAGCCCGGGCGAGGCCGGCCACGAATTTGATGGGGTTCAGGCCGAAGCCCGCGTGGACTTTGAGCCCGCCCTCGAGCTCGGCGCAGTCGAAGTAGATTGCCTGAAACGTTTTCTTGTCGATCAGATCGCTCTCGATACCGAAGAGTTTCTTCAGCGCGCGCTGCTCTTCGCGCAGCCGCTGCATCCGCGACGGCCGGTGCGCGACGTCCAGAATCCCTTCACCGGATTTGTCGTAGTCGATGCCCTCCTCTCGCCGCAGGCGGTCGACCAGATCGATGGCTTCCAGCTGGGCGCGGTAGAAGTGTCGCGCGTCCTCGAGCCCGTAGCGGCGGACGAGCTCGGCGATGCTCAGCTTGGTGGCGGGCATGCAGCAGAAGCCGCCGTTCCGCCCCGAGGCGCCCCAGCCGATATGTCCCGCCTCCAGCACCCGGGCTTCGATGCCGTGATCCCTGGCAAGATGCAGCGCCGCGGAAAGGCCGGTATAGCCGCCGCCGATGACGGCGACGTCGCAGCGTGCATCGGCTTCGAGCGGCTCGAAGCCCTGCTGGGTAACCGGCGCGTTCTGCTCCCAGTAGCTCGGCACCGGCTTGGAGACGTCGTAGATGTCGGGGTGGTAGAGGGGCACTTCGGCGTGGGAGGAGACGGGGACGGATGGCCAGGATCGAAGGTCAAAGATCGAAGGTCGTATATCGAATGTCGAATATCGGAAGTTGATGGTCGGAGTGGGCGCAATAGCGAAGCGTATTGTGCCGGTTCCGGCCGAAGCCGCGGCGTGAATGCCTGCTCGTCACCGGTTACCCGTCACGCGCCACGCTTTACCTTTTACAAGAGCCACGATCAATGCCATGGCGATCGCCAGATGCACCAGCGGCAGTATCACCTCGTATCCGAGCACGATGGACGCGTCGACGAGCGGGCTACTTCGGGTCGCGCTCCGAATCACCGCCGCGTAGGCCTCGAAGGGAGCACCGCGTCCGATTTGAACGAACGCCAAAGTCCAGTTGACCAGGAACAGCAGCGACGCGGCGGCGCCGATGGCGCGCCACCACCGCATGCGGAAAATCACCAGCAGCGCGGCGGTGACCCCCAGCGCGCAGGCCAGAATGCTCAGCAGCTTCTGATCCCAGACCACCACCAGGACGACGGTAAGCAGCCAGAGAACGACGAATGCGGCGCCGGCGATCTTATTCACCGGAGATGCTTACCGAGGCATGCCCTTCCACGTGGATCATGCGGACCCTTTTTGCAGCGCGCGCCATTCGCGGCGTTCCACGGTCGGTTCAGCTCCTGTGCGAGCTCACATCGGCGCAATTCGCTTCGCTATTGCGCCCTGCTGGCGCCGGTTTGCGGCTTCAAGGAGAAAAACGAAGTCGCCATATTAAAGGTGTCGCCGTCCGTCTGCGAACGCCCGGGCTCGGTCGCTGCCGACGCGCAAGCCGGATCGCGCGGCAGCAAGCTCGCCCGCAAGCGGGTTTCAGCAGCAGCCGATCGCCTGGACCCCTCGATTCGAGCAGCTCGCG
>DATIPL010000533.1:0-10529 GCA_035471965.1 Gammaproteobacteria bacterium | reverse complement strand
AGACAGAGGTTGCGCCCGAAAGGCGAGACCCAGTTTCTCCCCCGCCGGCCGCGGCCGGCGGACTGAAACTCCGCCAGGCACAGGTAGGGGCCCTCGAGTCCGGCCGCGGCCCGCTCCATGAGATAGCGGTTGGTGCTGTCGATTCGATGGAAGATCTCGATTCCGCGAAGCCGACCGGCCCGGGAGCGGTCCAGAGCAGACACGATCCGGCCGCGGTCCAAAAGCTCCAGCGGCGCCGCCAGGCGATAGCCCTTGCCCCGCACCGCATGGATGTCCAGCCCCATGGCCTCCAGCGCCCGGATTCGCTTCCATACCGCGCTGCGCCCGATTCCGATTGCCTCTCCCAGCGCGGCGCCGGAATGAAAGCGACCATCGGCAAGCAGGTGCAGAAGGGGTTGGAGCTTGTGCATCGACCGAGTGTACCAAAAGGGTCCCCCGCTCAAGACGCGCAGGCCGCGCCTTACGTCCGCGAGGGACTTTCGGCCCGGGTGTGTCGCGATTCAAAGCGCGCCAGCGCGCCGATGACGATCAGGGTGTAGAACAGATTCAACACGGCCACGGCGGCGAAGATTTGCGGAATCGACATCCCGACACCGAGCGCCCCCAGGGTGAGCAGGGCCGACACCACCATGAGCAACGAGTTGATGATGTTGTTCGCGGCGATCACCCGTGCGCGCCTGGAAAGCGCGCTGTTGGCCTGCACGTAGGTATAAAGCGGCACGATGAATACGCCGCCGGAAACCGCCAGGCCGATGAAGCTCGCGATGGCGACCCGGTTGCCGGGATAAGCGAGAACCTCCGTGATTCCCTGAAGCGAGTCGATAGTGTCGGACGGACTGTCGAGAAACAGCAGCGGGCCGAGGCCGAAAACGGTCATGCCGACTGCGCCCACCGGAACCAGGCGAAGATTGATTTTCTTTCCGGAAAGCCGGGCGCATATCAGCGCGCCGAGGCCGATGCCGATGGTGAAACAGGTCAGCAGCATGATGATGACATCGGGGTTGCCGTTGAGGGTATCGCGCCCGTAGGCGGGCAGAAGCTGCAGGAAGGTGGCGCCCAGAAACCAGAACCACGACACCCCGAGAATCGCGGCGAAGACCCCGGGCGTTTCGCGCGCATAGGCCATGCCGGTGAACATGGACGGCCACGGACCCCGGTCGACGCTGAGCGACGGCTCGGCGGCGCCGGCCCGCGGAACGCCCAGGCTCGAGAGCCAGCCGAGCAGCGCCAGGGCGATGATCGTACCGCCCACCACGAGCGGGCCGGCTTCGGGTATGGCGGCGACCTTTCCGCCCAGGATCATGCCGACGAGTATGGCCACGAACGTGGCCATTTGAATCAGCCCGTTTCCGGCGACGAGCTCGGTCTTTTCGAGGAGCTGCGGAAGGATGCCGTACTTGAGCGGACCGAAGAAGGCCGACTGCGTGCCCATGAGAAACAGCAGCGCGATCAGCATGATCGTGCTGCCCAGCGCGAAGGCGATCGCGGCGAGCACCATGATGGCGATCTCTGCGAGCTTGATGGCCCGAATGAGCGCCGATTTCTCGAGCTTGTCCGCAATCTGACCCGCCCAGGCGGAGAACAGCACGAAGGGAAGAATGAACACCCCGGCGCTGACGGTGACCAGCATTGCCCGCGCCGCGGCGTCCCGAGCCGCCTCGAAGGTGATGAAAATGATGAGGGCGTTCTTGTAAACGTTGTCGTTGAACGCACCGAGGAACTGGGTGGTGAAAAGGGCGGAAAAACGCCGCTGCCGGAGCAGGTCGAGCTGGGTCACGGCCGTTCCTCGGGCGAAATCGAGGAAACCAGCGATTCCAGCGCCCGGTCGATGCGCGTCAGGTCACGCGGCGTCGACAGTCGGTGGTCGCCGCCCTTGATCAGGGTCAGCTCCACGTCGCGGGATCGAAGCGCCCTGGCGAGCCGCAGCGACGTATTCCACGGCACCTCCGGATCCTCGAGCCCGTGCACCAGGCGCACCGGACACTCCAGCGCGATGTCGGAACGCAGCAAGAGATGGCGGCGACCTTCCTCGACGAAAAGGCGGGTAATCAGCTGGGGCTCATCGCTGTAGCGTGACGGAAGTCGCAGCAGGCCGGTTCGATCGAGGGATTCCCGCTGCTCCGGCGTCAGCGCCGGAAGGATCAGGTCTTCGCTGAAATCCGGCGCCGCGGCAATGCCCATCAGCGCCGCGACGCGATGTTTGAGCTCGAGCGCAACGATGAGCATGATCCAGGCGCCCATGCTGGAGCCGACCAGCACCAGCGGGCCCCTCGTGACGTGTTCTATCAGGCTGCGGGCGTCCTCGCTCCACAGACCGATGCTGCCATCGGTGAAGGAGCCGCTCGACTCTCCATGTCCCTGGTAATCGAAACGCAGGAACGCGCGGCCGCGGGATTTGGCCCGGGCCTCAAGAAATCGCGCCTTGGTCCCGCTCATGTCCGATGCATAGCCGCTGAAGAACACCTCGGTCGGCGACGTTCCGGTCGTGTACGCGTAGGCAATCCGGCATCCCTCACTGCGCGTGAATCGCGAGGTCGGCGTCGGCGAGGTTTCGGCAGGCCGGTTTACCCGTGGGTCGGTCAATGGTCTAAGGCCACCCGCTTCTCACTCCCCGTCTCCGCCGCCCGCATCGAGGGACGCAAACAGTGCATCGAGCCTTTTCTCGTATTCATGATATCCAAGCACCTGGTAGAGCTCTTCCCTTGTCTGCATTGCGTCGATCACGTTCTTCTGCGTACCGCTGCGGCGGATGGCAGCGTAAACCCGAAGAGCGGCTTTGCTCATGGCGCGAAATGCGGACACAGGATAGAGCGCCAGTCCCACGCCCGCATCGCGCAGCTCTTCGAGGCTGAAAAGCGGCGTTCTTCCGAACTCGGTGACGTTGGCCAGAACCGGAACGTCGATGCCGGCAGTGAAAGCACGGTAGTCGTCGAGCGATGTGACCGCCTCGGCGAATATCATGTCGGCGCCGGCCGCAACGTAATGCCGCGCGCGCTCGATGGCGGCGTCGACTCCCTCGCTGGCGACGGCGTCGGTACGCGCCATGATTACGAACCCGGGATCCCGGCGGGCGTCCACCGCAGCCTTGATCCGGTCCGCCATCTCGGCGGCGGACACCAGCGCCTTGCCTGGCCGGTGTCCGCAGCGCTTGGCCTGCACTTGATCTTCGATATGCATACCGGCGGCTCCGGAGCTCGTCAGCTGCGCCACCGTGCGGCTCACCATGAATGCCGGCCCAAAGCCGGTGTCCGCGTCCACCAGGAGCGGCAGTGGACACACTGCGGTGATCCTGCGCACGTCCTCGACCACGTCGTTCAGCGTGGTCATGCCGAGATCCGGCAGGCCGTAGGAGGCATTGGCCACACCGGCCCCGGAAAGATAAATGGCGCGAAATCCACTTTGCTCGGCGAGCAGCGCGGCATATGCGTTGACGGTGCCCACGACCTGAAGCGGACTTTCGGCCTCGAGGGCAGCCCGGAATCGATGCCCCGGCGACTGGTTTTTCGGAGAATCTTTCATTGCTCACCCCGGACTGGAATAGCGTTCAACCACGCTCGAGGCTTTACCCGTTACCCCTGGATAGGTAACTCTACGCACAATTCGGACATTTCGCTGGCCGCTTTCGCAAATAACGAAGCGTCGAGCGCGAATACGAGAGCGTTCGTCCGGGGCGAAGCATTGCGGCGACGGACAGGCGGGCATCGCGCCCGCGCGCCAGTCGGCGCCGAACGACGCGCGTTCGCAAAGCGGCCCTGTGCCTGAGCGCTCGGGCTTCGATTACACATGTCTATTTGGATGAAGGACGGGAACTGATGTCAAAAAGGAGCATACAGGATAAATCGCGCAAAAAGGGAAAGAAGAAAGGTCCCAGCATGGCGGAACGGGCGGACAAGCACGTTCTGTACGAGAAGTCGGTGCAGTGCGTCGAGGCGGAAATAGACTTCGTCGACGAGACTTTCACCCGCTTGAGAGATCGAAAAGCGAGACTGTTGCGCGAAGATTTCTGCGGCACCGCCAACACCTCCTGCGAGTGGGTGAGGCGACGACGCACCAATCACGCCATCGGCGTCGATCTGGACGCGGACGTTCTCGCCTGGGGACGCGAGAACAACGTCGCCAGGCTCGGAAAAGCCGCCAATCGGATTACGCTCATCAACGACGACGTTCTCGAGGTGCAGAACGATCCCGTGGACGTGGTTCTGGCGATGAACTTCAGCTACTGGATCTTCAAACAGCGGCCGCTGATGCGGTTTTACTTTCGCCGGGTGCGAGACGCCCTGGTCGACGACGGCATTCTCTTCCTCGACGCATTCGGCGGCTCCGAGGCCTACATAGAAGTCGAAGAATCCACCAAGTATGACGGTTTCACCTACATCTGGGACCAGGCCGAGTTCAATCCCGTCAACGCCGAGACCCTCTGCCATATCCACTTCAAGTTCCCCGACGGTTCCCGCATGCGCAACGCCTTCTCCTACAGCTGGCGGCTCTGGACTCTGCCCGAGCTGCGCGAGCTGCTGGAAGAAGCGGGCTTTACCCGATCCACCGTCTACTGGCAGGGAAGCGACGAGGATGGAGAGGAAGACGGCGAGTTCGAGCCCACCGAAAGGGGGGAAGCGGATCTGGCCTGGATCGCCTACATCGTGGCGGAGAAATAGCGCGCCGGAACGGCGTCCAGGGCGCTGTTGGCTGCGGCGGCGCCTCTTGTTATGTTAGCGCGCGAAAAAAGCCCGCTTTTGCCCTCGGCGAGCGCTTCCGCAGCGGCGGTATACTCTTGATTTTTAGAATAAAATATTATTTTCAGCGGCCGGCCGAATCGTCCCGCGTCGATCATCGTTCAGGCGGCCGGTCAACGCTTCGACGCCGAAACTCAGCGGTACCGGAACCGCGCAAAATCCCCTAGCGGGCGAACCCGGGCAAACTGAACCCGGAGGAAAAATGACGCCCCAGAAGCCGGGGCAAGGGAATCAAGGAGACAGCCATGTCCAATTCAAAAGTCTACGACGTCAAGCCCGATTTCGCTAAGGGCGCTCATATAAACGAGAAGATGTACAAGGAGATGTACAAGCGATCCGTGGACGATCCAGACGGCTTCTGGAGCGAGAAAGCCGAGGAGTTCGTGACCTGGAGCAAGAAATGGGACAAGGTCTGTGAATTCGACTTCGACAAGGCGGATATCAAATGGTTCGAGGGCGCCAAGCTCAACGTCAGCTACAACTGCCTCGATCGCCATCTTGATTCCCGGGGCGATCAGGTTGCCGTTATCTGGGAGGGCGACGATCCGAAGAACGACGAGAAGATCACCTACCGCCAGCTTCACCAGCAGGTCTGCAAGTTCGCCAACGTCCTGAAATCGCGCGGGGTCAAAAAGGGCGACCGCGTATCCATTTACATGCCCATGGTGCCCGAGGTGGCGATCGCAATGCTTGCCTGCGCCCGCATCGGCGCGATCCACTCGGTGGTGTTCGGAGGCTTCTCGCCCACCTCTCTCAGGGACCGCATCCTGGATTCCGATTGCCGCGTCGTGATAACCGCCGATGAAGGCACCCGTGGCGGTCGGGCGGTGCCACTGAAGGCGAACACCGATGAGGCACTTGAATCCTGCCCCCACGTGCACACGGTGATCGTGGTGAAACGCACCGGCGCCGACGTTCCGTTTCATGAAGAACGCGACGTGTGGTATCAGGAGTTGATGGAAAAGGCTTCCGCGGATTGCCCGCCGGAAGAGATGGACGCGGAAGATCCTCTGTTCATTCTTTATACCTCCGGCTCCACGGGCAAGCCCAAGGGCGTGCTGCACACCACCGGTGGCTATCTGCTGTACGTCGCCATCACCCACAAGTACATCTTCGATTATCAAGAAGGCGAAATTTTCTGGTGCACCGCGGACGTCGGCTGGGTCACCGGTCACTCTTATATCGTTTACGGCCCGCTCGCCAACGGCGCGACCACGCTGGTGTTTGCCGGGGTGCCCAACTACCCGGACGCCAGCCGTTTCTGGCAGGTCTGCGACAAGCACAAGGTCGATATTTTCTACACCGCACCCACGGCCATCCGCGCGCTCATGGGTCAGGGCGACGATCCGGTGAGGAAGACCAGTCGCAAGAGCATCCGGCTGCTGGGCACGGTCGGCGAGCCCATCAATCCTGAAGCCTGGGAGTGGTACTACCGCGTGGTGGGCGACGAGCGCTGCCCCATCGTCGACACCTGGTGGCAGACCGAGACCGGCGGCATCCTGATCACACCGCTGCCCGGCGCCATCAAGCTCAAGCCCGGCTCCGCCACCCTTCCCTTCTTTGGAGTCGTCCCCGAGATCGTGGATGCAGAAGGCAAGGTTCTGGAGGGGGCGTGCGAAGGAAATCTCTGTATCAGCAGGCCGTGGCCCGGGATGATGCGCACCGTGTACGGCGACCACGAGCGCTTCAAGCAGACGTACTTCTCCACCTACAAGGGGAAATACTTCACCGGTGACGGCGCTCGCCGCGACGAGGACGGGTACTACTGGATCACCGGGCGCGTGGATGACGTCATCAACGTTTCCGGTCATCGTCTCGGGACGGCGGAAGTCGAGAGCGCGCTGGTGCTGCACGAGAAGGTGGCGGAAGCGGCTGTTGTCGGCTACCCGCATAACCTCAAGGGTCAGGGGATTTACGCCTACGTCACCCTGATGTCGGGCGTCGACGGCAGCGATGATCTGCGCGACGAGCTGATCAAGCTGGTGCGCAAGGAAATCGGACCGACGGCCTCTCCGGACGTCATTCAATGGGCGCCGGGCCTGCCGAAAACGCGATCGGGTAAGATCATGCGCCGGATTCTGCGCAAGGTCGCCGCAAACGAGCTCGACAATCTCGGAGACACGACCACCCTCGCCGATCCCTCCGTGGTCGACGACCTGATCGAGAACCGCGCTCACCAGTAGCTCGCTTACGCTGCCTTGCCCTCGGATTCGCGGCACAGGGATGTGCCGCGACCGACGCGCCTTCTCACCGGTGATAGAATCGCCGGGCGTCCCGCACGCACCGCGACCGACGTTTCAATCACCCATGTCATCAGAGCGATCCCGTTCCAATCGGCAGCCAGATCCCGGCGACAAGCCGGGGGCGGGGGATCCCGCCGCTGCCGGCGCCGCGCTCGCACAGGCCGCGCAGGCGTGGACGGCCCTGGTGGACGACTGGTGGCGGCAGCAGTCCGCGGCGCTGCCACCGGAGCTGAAGCGCGCCATGAGCGCGACCCTGGACCAGTTCAAGGCGCTGGTGGACATGGCGTTTGCGCAAACGGCCGGCGCCGGCACGAAGGCTTCGGCAGCCGCGAGCCCGGCGGGGGAAACGCGGCAGCAGGCCTCCTCAGCGGCGGGTGAGCTCGGCCTCTGGCAACCCGTCATTGACGCCTGCCGCGCCTGCGAAGCCGGCCTGGTGGGAAACGCCGGCGAAGGCGCGTTGCCCCGGTCCGCCGCGGCGGGTGACTACCAGCGCGCGGCAAGCGCATATCTGAACGAATTCGTTCAGATTAACGGCGAAGTGGCCCGGCGAGTGCAAAAGAAACTCGCCGCCGGCCCGCCAATCGACTTCAGACAGCTGCACGCCCTGGTGGTGGAAGAAGCGGAAAACGCCTACCTGGATCGGGTATCGACGGATGACTTTGCCGCCTTCCAGGCGGCCTTTATCAATGCCATGTTCAGGCTGCGGCGGGAGATGGCTGGCGCCGGGGGCCCGGGGCAAGCGTGAAACCGACGGCCGCGGCTCTGGATCAGGCGCTGCGCGAGCTGTCGGCCCTCGGCGCTCGACTGCAGTCGGGCTCCCGGGCGCTTCCCGCGCTCGGGCCCGTCGACGTGGGCGAAACGCCGAAATCTCTGGTGGCGCAGACGGAACGGGCCACCCTCTACCGCTTTCAGCGCCGATCCCCGGCGAGCGTCACGACGCCGGTGCTTATCGTCTACGCCCTGGTCAATCGTCCCTACATGACCGATCTGGAGCCGCAACGCTCCATGGTCCGGCGGCTGCTGGACGCCGGGCTGGATGTATACCTGGTGGACTGGGGCTATCCGCAGGAGGCGGACCGGCATCTGTCCCTGGATGACTACATCAACCGCTACCTGGACGGGTTCGTCGATCACATCCTCTCGGCGCACGGCATCGGCGGTCTCAACCTGCTCGGGATCTGTCAGGGAGGCACCTTCGGCGTCTGCTACGCGGCGCTTTTTCCCGAGAAGGTGCGCAATCTGATCACCATGGTGACACCGGTGGATTTTCATACGCCGGACAACCTGCTCAGCAAGTGGGTGCGGGACATCGACGTCGACCTCATGGTCGACACCTTGGGCAATATCCCGGGTTCCCTCCTCAACTGGCTGTTCGCGTCGCTCAGGCCCGCCCGGAACGGCGGCGGCAAAATGCTGGAATTGATTGACAGCATCGACGAACCGGAGCGGCTCAAGACCTTCCTGCGAATGGAAAAGTGGATCCACGACAGCCCGGACCAGGCGGGGGAGGCGTTCAGGCAATTCCTCACCGACTTCTTCCAGAAAAACAGCCTGATAAAAGGAGACCTGAGCGTTGGCGGCCGGCCGGTGCGGCTCGGTCGTATCACCATGCCGGTGCTCAACGTGTACGCGACGCTGGATCATATCGTGCCGCCGGACGCGTCGACGTCACTGGGGGCACACATCGCCAGCGCCGACTACAGCGAGCTCGATTTCGAGGGTGGCCACATCGGCATTTACGTGAGCAGAAAAGCGCAGACTGTCATCGCTCCCCGCATCGGGCAGTGGCTTGCCGCGCGCACGCGAGATTGAGTGCGAGGCGGCGAGCACCCACGACGCGATTCCAACCGGTGCCTCACTGGATTCCGGCGGAGCGGGTTTTGATCCCGTATACTTCGCCGGTCAATACGGATCAGCATCAGGCTGATCGGGCATGCGGGCGGGTAAAGACGGCCGCCGGGAATTCAATCTACTCAAAAGGACTGCTACATGTCGGACGAACCCCTGATTGCAGTATTCGTGGACTACGAGAACCTGGCCCTCGGGGTGCGCGACACCAAATGGGGCGAATTTCGTATCGAGCTGGTGCTCAAGCGGCTGCTCGAAAAAGGGAGAATCGTATACAAGCGCGCCTACTGTGACTGGGGTCAATATCGAAGCGCGGTGCGAGAGTTCCACACCCACGGCATCGAGATGGTCGACATACCGAGAGGAAAGGTCAGCGGCAAGAACAGCGCTGATATCCACATGGTAGTCGATGCGATGGATCTCTGTTATTCGAAGCAACACATCGATTATTTCGCGCTGCTTTCGGGAGACAGCGATTTTTCGCCGCTGGTGTCAAAGCTGAAAGAAAACGAGAAACGAGTGGTGGGCTGCGGCGTCAAGAGCTCAACATCGGATTTGCTCATTTCCAATTGCGACGAGTTTATTTATTACGACGACCTGGTTCGCGATTCACAGCAACCGCGCAAGGAGCGGAAAAGGGGGCCGAAGAAGGACGACAAAGGTCAGGAAGCCATCGACAAGGTGCTGGAAATCGTTCGCTCACTCGAGCGTGACTACGATCCGCTCTGGGGGTCTCTGGTAAAGCAAACGATGCGCCGCGTTTACCCCGGATTCAACGAAAGCTATTTCGGTTATAAAAGTTTTTCAGATCTTTTGAATCGCGCGGCCAAGATGGGACTCATCGAGCTCGAACATGACGAAGAGCGCGGCAACTACAAGGTACGCCTCAAAGAAGAGTGAACCGCATCCGTAGCCCGGGATGCCGGGCGGCGCTGCGCCGCGGTTCATTTCTTGGCTTTGCCGCCGGATGCGGCCGTAACAGACTCCCAGAAGGCCTTCTGCATCGCTTCCAGATTGCTCATGTTCGGAGCAAGATAGTGCTGCATGAGCGTCAGGGGATCGAATCCCGCTTCACCCGCCCTCATTTTTTCCCGCATGCGCTCGATCATCTCTTCCTGAAGCGGAGCCACGTCCGGTAGTCCGAAAAACCGACGCATCTCTTCCGGCGTGGCGTCCACGGTTATTTTGATCTGCATTCTAATCTCCTGGTTCTGCAATCTGCCGCCCGGGCCTGAGCGGTGGTGGCCGTTGCGATCAGCCAGCGGAAAACGGACGCAATTTCGACATTCGAAGGCTACGGCGTCGTCTTAAGGTAACAAAAATCCCCTTCCGGCGATCGGCGCGTGGCTGATGGTGAGATATCCGGCCAGTTCAAGAGCGCTCCGTTCAGACGCCGGCCGCGGCCGACGCCGAAAGCCGGCTCCGGCGACACGGCGCCGTCGCCGCGTGCGAGAGAGTCCGTGATGGCGGCGAGTTCCCGGCCTTGCCCGGTCGTCCTGCCGGCGTCCGCCGAGCAACGTCATTGAAGGTCCGATGCCGGAGACCGGCCGATGGCGTTGATTTCGAGTCGCCCCGGGATTCCGTTCCCAAGACGGATCGTCTTGGGCGCAACTTCCAGGGGGTGGGGGCGGCGCCGTGTGACACCCGAGCTTGTCGCCGCATTGGAGCCATACGGGCAGGTGTCGTCAGCGGCCGTCCCCCTCAG
>DATIPL010000532.1:0-4673 GCA_035471965.1 Gammaproteobacteria bacterium | reverse complement strand
CTGGTGGGCGGCGAGACCGCGGAGATGCCCGGCTTCTACCAGGCCGGCGACTACGATCTGGCCGGATTCTGCGTCGGCGTGGTGGAACGCAGCCGGATTGTCGACGGTGCGCGGGTCAAGGCCGGTGACACAGTGATCGGGCTTTCCTCCAGCGGATTTCATTCCAACGGCTATTCCCTGGTACGAAAAGTGCTGGAGCGAACCGGCGCCGATCTGTCGGCGCCTCTGGGGGCGGAGACCCTGGCTGAAGCATTGCTCAAGCCCACGCGGATTTACGTTCGCAGCCTGCTGGCGCTGCTGCGCGAAGTGGAGGTCGGTGCCATCGCCCACATTACCGGCGGCGGCCTGGTGGAAAATCTGCCGCGGGTGATGCCGGAGTTCACCCGCGCCGAGCTCGAGGCCAGCGCCTGGGCCCGGCCGGATGTATTTCAGTGGATCGAGGAAACGGGGGAAATCGAGCCGGAGGAGATGTACCGCGCGTTCAACTGCGGAATTGGAATGACCCTCTGCGTTGCGGCGGATCACGCCGACGCCGCTTTGGACCTGCTCGAGGCCCAGGGAGAGCGAGCGCAGATCATCGGCGTGATCCGCGGGTCGAATTCGAGGGCGCCGGAGACCGTGATTTCTTGAGCGCCTCCAAGCTTCCCCTGGTGGTTCTCATTTCCGGACGCGGGAGCAATCTTCAGTCGATCATCGACGCAGCCGGCAACGACGGCCTGCCGGTGGATATTCGCGCAGTGGTGAGCAACGAGCCGGACGCCTACGGCCTCACGCGCGCGCGCGGCGCGGGAATCGAGACCCGCGTGGTCAATCATCGTGACTATCGGAGCCGCGACGAGTTCGACGCCGCGTTGATCGAGCTCATCGACGCGTTCGAACCGGGTCTGGTGGCGCTTGCGGGCTTCATGCGCATTCTCACCCCTGCCTTCGTCAATCACTACCGCGGCCGCCTGATGAACATTCACCCCTCTCTCCTGCCGGAATTTCCCGGACTCGATACGCATCAGCGGGCGCTGGACGCGGGAGCGAAGGAGCACGGCGCCAGCGTCCACTTCGTCACCCCGGACCTGGACGGCGGACCGGTGATCATCCAGGCGCGGGTGCCGGTGAAAGACAGCGACAACGCGGACACGCTGGCCGCGCGGGTGCTCGAGCGCGAGCACATAATTTATCCGAAGGCGATCCGGTGGTTCGCCGAGGGGCGGCTGAAAATCGCCGGCGACAAAGTGCTGCTGGACGGAAAGCCGTGTCTCGAGCGGCGTTGATCGCTTCTGCGCTCAGCGCGCCGCATCGGGCCCGAAGCGCCCGGGGTCGACGACCTCCAGCATGCCGTGACGCGGCAGTCCCGCGAGGTCGCGGAAGGAAGCGATCTTGATCTGGTTCCTGGACCAACCGTTTTTCAGCGCATGCTCAATTCCGGGGAAGCGCCAGGCGCCGTCTGAATTCACCAGGAACAACGCGCGCACGTTTGCACTCACCGGCACGGCGACGAGACCCTTGACTCGCCTGGGGAGCCTGGCGCGCGCCGCCTCAGCCAGAGCGTCGGCGATGACGGCGTATCCGCCCTCTATGGGATGCCCGTTTTCGTTCCCGGGATAGATCGAAAGTCCCTCGACTGCCGCGGCCATGAGCGGTGCGGTGACGTCGACATAGTCCGCATCCGGAATAGATCGCAGCGTCTCCGCAAGCTCGGCGATCCGTTTCGATTCTTCGGACACCAGCCGATCGAACTCGGGCGGCGGTACGATGCCTTCCAGGCGAATCTTCTCCGAGAATGCGTACTCCTTGGTGGGAATGATGGTGAAAATGACCGAGGTTCCGAAGGGCCGGGTCACCCGGCGAATTTCCCGCGCCGCGTTCGCCATCACGCCGTACCCCGCAAGTGCCACCGGATGATCGTCGTTGGCCGGCAGCCGGATCGAAGGAGTGAAGATCGTTTCGAAGCCGTCGCCGAATGTCACCCTCCAGATTTTCTCCGCGGGCGGAGGATAAGTCACGACGGGCATGTCTCCGGGACCGAGATCGGACGTCGGGCGCAAGTCTTTGAACTGCTCCAGCGCGTAAGCCAGACGAAAGGACTCGAGCGGATCGTTGCCGGTATAAAAGGCCACGATGAGAAGCCTCGGCTGAAAACTGGTGGCCTTGGTGGCCATCTCCAGATACTGCACGCCGCCCCAGCCGCCGGACGCCATGTTGTAGGTGACGGACTGGTAATCGACAAGCGATTCCATCATCCGGTTCGGCCAGTTGCTCTCCAGCGCCACATTATTGCCGTAGGTCTGGCTGTCGCCGATGACCGCAATGTCGGCGTAAACCGGCACCTCTCGGTTGCGAAAGCCGAGAATGTCGTGGGGACCCAAGGTCGCCAGCTCCGGAAATTGCGGGCGGCCGCGAGTCACGGTGACCGGATCGCTTACGAGTAACTCGTCAGTGGCGTAATCCGCATGACGGAAGACGCCTGCGTAAAACGGCGGCAGCGATTCGCTCGTCTTCACAAGCCTGAGGTCCACCGGCAATCCGATGAGCTGCGGCGCAAGCCAGCGCAGAATACCCAGTGAAGCCGCCAGCGTGACCAGTAACACGGCGGAAAGCAGAAACCATTCCTTGCTCCATTCCTTCATTCGGATTCGCTTTCGGCCATGGCCCTGAAGCGACGTTCGGCGGCGTCCCTCGCCGCCGCGAGAATGCCCATGAGGATGTTGAGCTCCACCGCGTCCGGGTTGGAACGGCCGAACAGGCGCCTCAGTCTGCGCATCAGGTGTTTGGGCGCTTGCGGGTCCAGATAACCGATTTCGATGAGCGTTTGCTCCAGACTCGAGAAGAAGCGTTCCATGTCGTCAACGGGCGCCGGGGCCCGAGCGGAGCGTTTCGCCACGGGAGACGAAAAGAGCTGGCACCGGATTTCGTAACCCAGCACCTGAACGGCGGAAGCGATGTTCAGGGAGGCGAAGGCGGGATCCGTCGGGATGGTCACCATCCCGTGACAGCGTTCGATTTCATGATTGGTGAGGCCGGAGCTTTCGCGACCGAAGACCAGAGCGACATCGCTCTGCCCGACTTTCTCAAGCAGGCCGGCGGCGCATTGACGGGGGGAAAACTCTTCGACCGGCAGCCGCCGGGGCCGCGCCGAGGTGCCGACCACCCAGCCGCATCGGGCGATGGCAGAGACGAAATCGTCATGGACCCGGGCGTCGAAAAGAATGTCGTCGGCGCCCGCGGCGCGAGCCGTCGCCTCCGCGGACGGGAAGAACTTCGGATTCACCAGGTGCATCCGCGAAAGACCCATGGTCTTCATGGCCCTTGCGGCCGCGCCGATGTTACCCGGATGCGTGGGCTCGACGAGGACGATTCGAATGGCGTCGAGTATTTCCTTTTCGAGCATGGCGGGGCGCGGGTCCGAGGCGTCGATGGCGCTGCTTCAAGCGGGGGTGAAAGGATTATAGATTGGATCCGCTATCATTCCAGAAACAGTCTGACGCGAATCATGCATCGTCAATGATTGGAGCGGAACATGCCCGGCTTTGGACGGACCGCCGTGAGCCCGTACAATACGCCGCTTCCCGCGCGATCCTGGAACCCGACTTGCAGCCTATTCTGAACATCGCGATACGCGCCGCCCGCTCCGCCGGCGCGCTCATCGTAAGGCAGCTGGAGCGGGTGGACTCGCTGAACGTCACCGCCAAAGGCCGCAACGATTTCGTCACTGAAGTCGATCATCGAGCGGAGCAAATCATCATCGATACCATCCACAAGGCCTACCCGGATCACGGGATCCTTGCCGAGGAGTCCGGCCAACAGGGCGGCGATGAGTTTGTCTGGATCATCGATCCCCTGGACGGGACCACGAATTTTCTCCACAACTTCCCGCATTTCGCGATTTCTATTGCCGTCGAGCATCGCTCGCAAACTGTTCATGGAGTGATTTTCGATCCCGTGCGTCAGGAATTGTTCACCGCCAGCCGCGGCGACGGCGCTCAACTGGACAACCGCAGGATCCGCGTAAGCCGAAAATCCGATCTCGCAACGGCCCTTCTCGGCACCGGTTTTCCGTTTCGAGAGCTTTCCCACCTCGACGGCTACTTATCGACGCTGCGGGCATTCATGCCGAATTGCGCCGGGATCAGGCGCGCGGGTTCCGCGGCCCTTGATCTGGCCTACGTCGCTGCCGGAAGACTGGACGGATTTTGGGAATTCGGGCTCAAGCGCTGGGACATCGCCGCCGGCGCTCTGATCATCCACGAGGCGGGCGGATTCGTGAGCGATCCCATGGGCGGCGAGAGCTATCTGGCTTGCGGGGACATTGTCGCCGGGAATCCGAAGATCGCAAAGAAAATGCTGCAGACGCTGCATCCCCTTGTTACCGGGGGAAAACCTACAAGCTGAATCAGAAAATCCTTGAAACCTCGCAGACCTTAATTCGAAGGCTCGATATGAAGAGTAATGCTGGTGACGTAACGATAGTGATTCCGGCCAAGAACGAAGCGGAAACGCTGCCCGAGCTGCTTTCGAAAATTCAGTCGGAGCTGCCCGGGTTCAGAGTTCTGGTGGTCGACGACGGCTCTACCGACGACACCGCGGCGATCTGCAACAAGTACGGCGCCGAGGTTATTTCGCTTCCCTACAGCCTGGGAAACGGAGGCGCGGTCAAGACCGGCGTTCGCGGCGTGAAGACG
>DATIPL010000531.1:0-2284 GCA_035471965.1 Gammaproteobacteria bacterium | reverse complement strand
ATCCGGGTAACGCTCCCGCGCGAGTGTTTCGACGGCGTCGAGAAATTTTCTCGAGGCAAACTTTCCGTTTTTCGAAAGTCGCATTCCACTCGCCACGTCGAGTACCGCGGGATGGATGCGCAACGCTCCCTGGCGCCGTATGCTCGACCGCGCCCACGCGCCGAGGGCGCCCCTGGAAACAAGCTCCATCAAGGCGCGGAAGCGATAAAAAGCACTGGCAAAGACGGCCCTGTCTTTTCCGTATCTCCGCTTGAGCGCCGCGGCGGCGCGATTGTAGGGGGTGTCCGAAAGCTGAAGCGGCAGGCCGTCGTCACCGAGCAGCTCCTCGTGCGTGTCCGAAGCTGCGGGATCCTCCAGATCCTGGGGTCGCTCGCCCGCGATAATCGCCAGCTGGAACGCCTGAGCGAATTCCGCGGGCTCCATGGGACACGCGTGCTCGGGCCGGTGTTTTTTCATCTCAAATCCCCTTCCATCCTGCGCGCGGTCTTCCTCATCGTGATTCGAGAAACTCGAGCACCGCATTGTTGAAGGCCTCAGGCTGCTCGACGTTGGAAAGATGCGCGGCATCGTCAATGGTCACCAGGCTCGATCCCTCGATGCCGCGGTGAATGGCGTGCGCGTCCGCCGGTGTCGTTGCCGGGTCATCGGCGCCGACAATGACGCGGGTCGGCAGGCGGATGTCATCGAGGCGATCGATGTAATCGATCCGGCGGATGGCTTCGCAGCAGCCGATGTATCCCGTCACCGGAGTGTTCAAAATCTGCGCGCGAATGGACTGCAGACCCGGGGGATCTTTTTCGAGATAAGACGGCGTGAACCATCGCTCCAGGGTGGGCCCGCACAGCGGCGCCATGCCTTCGCGCTTCGCGATGTCGATGCGATCCGCCCAGATCGCCTGAGCTTCGTCGGAGACGACACTGAGCGTGTCGCAGAGCACCAGGGACAGGAGGCGCCGCGGATGGCGCAGGGCCAGGCTCTGTCCGATCATTCCGCCCATGGAGATCCCGACCCAGTGCACCCGTTCGATGCCGAGCGCATCCAGCATGGCCACCACGTCATCGGCAAGCCGGTCCAGGCTGTAGGGGGGAGACGTCGCTTCGCTGCCGCCGTGACCCCGCGTGTCGTAGCGCAACACGCGAAATCGATCGCCCAATGCCGGAACCTGCGCCTCCCACATGACGCCGCTGCAGGCCAGTGAGTGGCTCAAGCACACCGTGGCGGCGTTTTCGGGGCCCGAAAGCTGAAAGCAGACCTGATGACCGTTGGCGTCGATTCGCATGGCTTGGCAACGAAGTTTGCGGCGTGGCGGGGAATCATCGGCGTCCCGGGGATTCCGAGCCGGGGATGATACAACACACGCGAGCGGCGACTCGCTTCCGTCTCTTGCTAGAATGCGCACCCTATCCGAGCGCCGGATTGACAACCTTATCGGCAATGCCAGACAGGACAATGAGATCTTTTCACCTGACCTTTGTTTTGATTTGCCTTCTCGCGACCCGGGCCGCCGTCGCCGAAGTCATTGGCGTATACCGCGACTGGGTCGCCGTCACGTCGACCAGCGGTAACGAAAAGACCTGCATGATCTGGAGCCAGCCCAAGCAAAGCGAAGGCTACAAAGGCAAGCGCGGCGACGCGTTTGCTTTCGTCACCCACCAGCCGGCGGACAAGCGGCTCGACCGCGTCAGCTTCGAGACCGGATACAAGATAAGCAAGCCGGACGCGCTCCGGGCGACCGTCGGGGAGCGGCAGTTCCAGCTCAGCGCCTCAGGAAGCGGCGCCTGGACCCGCAACAGCGCCGACGACAGTGCGCTTATCGAGGCGATGCGCGCGGGCAGCACCATGACGGTGACGGGAAACGGTCCCGGCGGAGAAACGGTGAAGGACAGCTATTCGCTGTACGGCTTCACCGCGGCGTACAACGCCATCAGCGCCGCGTGCAAAGTGCGCTGAGCCGCTACGCCGGCTGCACTCAAGGCTCGAGTCTCAGCGCATACGCACCCAGCACTTTTTCCCGGCTGGTCCCCCGGCTGCGCATTTTGACCTCACCCTGAAGCACAATGGCGTTTGCCCCGCGCCTGGCCGCCTCTGATTGCAGCGCTTCGATCAGATCCTCCCTGTCCGTGAGATCCACGCCGTAGGCGATGACGATACCCACGGATTCATAGCTCCCCGCCCGGGGAAACTCTTGCAGCACTTTGACTTCCCCGCGATGGGCGGGGTAGCCGGGCGCGCCTGGAGCCGGATTGAACCTGGTGCTTGCACAGGCGGAAAGGAGCGCAGCGAG
>DATIPL010000530.1:0-4237 GCA_035471965.1 Gammaproteobacteria bacterium | reverse complement strand
CCGGCGAGGGCAAAATCGCCCGGCTGGTGATCAAGGCACCGGAGGTGATCCCCGCAATCGATTGACTCACCGGCGGTAACCGCCTCACGCCCGTTCGTTCAATCGCGGTACCGACACCGGGCGGGCCGGCGGCGAACACCCGGTGCACCCGGTCAGGGATGTCGACCCGGTGTCCGGCCGAGTCGACGACGCTGGGCGCCGGCGCAAGCAGGTCCGCGAGCAGGACGATCGCCGGAAATCTCGTCGGAGCACCTGCGATCGAGGCGGCCGAGCCGTGCAGCGCCTTGGAAAAGGGCCACTACGCCGCCGTTGACCCGCGGCGCTGGAAAGGCGACACGGCCCGTCCGCTCGCTCAGCGCTTGGCGTTGGGATAAAAGAGCTGCTGTCCCTGGACGCGGTAGGAGGCAATGGCCTCCTGGCCCTCCTCGCTCAGCAGCCAGTCGACGAAGACCTGACCGGACTTGTCCTTTACCCTGGGACACTTCGCCGGGCTGACCAGGATGACGCCGTACTGGTTGAAAAGCTTCGGATCACCCTCGACGTGTATCTCGAAGTCGCCCTTGTTGCTGAAGGCAATCCAGGTGGCCCGGTCACTCATGGTATAGGCGCCCATGCCGACCGCCGCGTTCCAGGTCGCACCCATGCCCGAGCCTGTCTCGCGATACCAGGCGCCGCTGGCCGCGGTGGGATCGACGCCTGCCTGCTTCCACAGGCTCATCTCCTTCTTGTGGGTGCCGGAATCGTCCCCGCGAGAGGCGAACGGAGCCTTCCCCGTCTCGATCTTCTTCAGCGCCGCGACCACGTCATTGCTGCCGTTCACGCCGGCGGGATCGCCCGGCGGGCCGACGATGACGAAATCGTTGTACATGAGATCGAAGCGTTCGACGCCGAAACCGTCGGCCACAAACCGCTCTTCGGCCGGCTTCGCATGCACCAAAAGCACGTCGCCGTCGCAGTTGCGCGCGTTCTTGAGCGCCTGGCCGGTCCCGACGGCGACGACGCGCACCTCGGTGCCGGTTTCTCCGGTGAACTTCGGCAGGAGGTGTTCGAAGAGACCCGAATTCTGGGTCGACGTCGTCGACTGGACGACGATGAACTCGGCGGCGCGGACCGGGCCCAGAACGGCGACCGAAAGTATCGCGGCCGTAATGTTTGTCATGAGTGCTCGTCTTTTCATTGCTTTGTCCTCTACGCGATGGTCAACGGGTCGATCGGTGGTCAAAGAAAAATTCGCCCTTCCAGAAATGCCCGCGCCGGCGCGCTCTGCGGGCGTTGGAAGAACGTTTCCACCGGGCCGTGCTCGACGATGCGTCCGTGATGCATGAACTGCACGTCATCGGCGAGACGGCGTGCCTGGCCGATATCGTGGGTGATCAGAACCAGCCGGGTTCCTCGCCGGCGCACGTCTGCGATGAGGCGCTCGATGGCAAGGGTCGCCGCCGGATCGAGGCTGGAGGCGGGCTCGTCGAGCAGCAGAACTTCCGGCTCGGCGGCGAGCGCGCGGGCGAGGGCGAGTCGCTGCTGCTCGCCACCCGAGAGGACACGGGCCGGCGTGTCGGCGAGATGCGAAAGCGACGCCATTTTCAGTGCTTCTCGCGCGCGGACGTCACGCATCCGGGGTTTCGTCCCTACGACGCTCAGCGCGAACTTGACGTTCTGAAGAACCGAGCGCCTGAGCAGCACGGGTTTTTGAAATACGACACCGACTTTCGGCGCCAGAGCGCGGCTCGGGATCTTGCCGCCCCAGCGCACGATTCCACTGTCCGGCCGGGTGAGATTGGCGAGCACGCGAAGCAGCAGCGTTTTTCCGGCGCCGTTCGGACCCATGACGACGCTCAGTCCGGCGCCGTCGAAAGTCACGTCCACCTGATTCAGAAGCGCGCGCCCGCCGCGGGTAACGACCACGCCCTCGCAGCTGAGCGGCAGGACCCCGCCCTCCTTCGCGCTGGAGCGCGCATCCCGGGCATCGGCGGTGATGGTGCCGTCAGGCATAGGCCAGACGGGTGGCCGACAGTCTGAGACCCATCACCGCCGCGTTGACGGCAATGGTGATGACCACCAGCACGATGCCGAGACCCAGCGCCAGGGACAGATTTCCCTTGGAGGTCTCCAGCGCGATGGTGGTGGTCATCACTCGGGTGACGTGATTGATGTTCCCGCCGACGATGATGACCGCGCCGACCTCCGCCACGGCGCGGCCGAATCCGGCCAGCAGCGCCGTCAGCAGGCTGTAGCGCGCATCCCAGATCAGGGTCTTCACCATGCCCAGCCTGGAGACGCCCAGGACCCGAAGCTGGTCCTCGTACTCGGACCACAAGTCTTCGACGGTCTGGCGCGAGACGGCGGCGACAATGGGTGTGACCAGAATCGCCTGGGCGATCACCATGGCGGCGGGCGTGTACAGCAGACCGTATTCGCCGAGAGGCCCGGCGCGGGACAGCAGCAGGTACACCACCAGCCCCACCACCACCGGCGGTAGTCCCATCAGGGCGTTGAGCAGCACCACCGCGGCTCCGCGTCCCGGAAAGCGGCTCACCGCCAGCACGGCCCCCAGCGGCAAACCGAGAGCCGCGGCAATCAGCACCGCGGTGAGACTGACCTGAAGCGAAAGCGAGACGATCTCGCCCAGCTCCGGATCGAAGGAGAGGATGAGCCGGAAGGCCTCGGCGAAGGCGGCTGCAAAATCCTGCATCGGCGTTGCTCCGGGAGAGGCTCCGGAGTCTATTCATCCAGATGCGAAATTTCCATACATCTTGGAGAAATACAAAATAATGCAGTCTTAAACGCAATTATGCATAGAAAACAGCGAAGGGAGCGTTTCAGGAAGCACAGGCAGACCGAGTGGGCAGCCGCAGAAGCGCAACGACCGCGCCGCGCCGGGGAGTCCGAATTCGGGAATGCCCGTGAGCGTTCGAACCGCCGGTTGACGGGAGTGTCAGCGCACCAATCGCGTGGCGAATTCCGCCCCGAGACCCACTTTCTCGTAATACGCCTTGGTCGCCTCGAGGCGCGTGAATACGTCCTCGTAACCGACGGTGTCCCCGCTTTCGTCGACCTTTATGAAAGGGCCGAAATTATGGAACAGCACCATCATGTGTCCTGGATTCGGTCTCACCACAAGGGTATGGGTCTCGCCGGGGGGCTCGAACACGAAGGTGCCGGCTTTGGCCGTCCAGTCGTGCTCCAGGTAGCCCCAGGCGCCTTCCAGAGTGAAGCCGGTCACCGCCGCCGGGTGCCGGTGGCGGCTGATGACTCCCTCGCCTTTCGCCCGGGTGAGGTTCACCCAGCTTCCCTGGGCCACGTTGAACAGCAGCGGCAGGCTCCAGACGTTATCGCCGCGGGGAACCCAGGCGCGCTCGTCGTCGATGTCGGCGTCGAGCACGATTTCTTTGAGCGCCTCCGGGGGCAGCGAGTGGGAGAGTGATTGCATCGGTGTTGAGTTCGTAATCGATTCGAAGAGGTTCAGGAGTTTGCGAATTGTTCCAGCGCTTTGCCTGAGAGCCTGAAACATACCTTCTCTGTCGCCGGCGCGATGCCCAGGGCCCGATAGAATTTCAGACCTTGCGGATTGGTGGTCTCACCTGTCCAGTCGAAGCGGCTGCATCCTTCCTTCAGCGCGTAGCGGGCGAGAAACTTCATTATTGCTCTTCCCGCTCCCTTACCTCGGTGCTCCTTGCGAACGAAGAGCTCTTTCAAATAGAGCTGTCCCGTGGTGCCGGGCCCGGGGTGCAGTATTGCGAACGTCGCCAGTCCTGCCGGCGTCTGGTCCAGGAAAGCCAGCGCCAGCCGGATGCCGGAGCCTTCACCGAGGACCTCGTCCTTCACGTAGGTCCTGACCCGCTCGGCGGACGGCACATCGGTATCGCGATAAAAGCGGCTCACCTGTGCGAATAACGGCCAGACGGATTCGAAGTCCTCGGACCGGTACAACCTGACGTTCGTTGGCATGCCCTGTTCAACCTGAAGGCGATCGATCCGGACCGCGGCCGACATCATGACAAGCTCGTCCGCCCGGGAGCAGGCTTGAGGGAACCTCCGGCGCCGGTTCCGTTCGCCTAACCGAGACACTCGTCATCGCAACCGAGTTCATTCGGAGTATCCCGGCTCTCAATATCCGGCGGTGGAACCGCCGTCAATCTGCAGCGCGGCGCCGGTGATGAAGCCTGCATCGCTGGAGGCGAGATAAAGAATGGCCGTGGCAATTTCTTCCGGCCGGGCCATGCGCTTCATGGGCGCG
>DATIPL010000529.1:0-18631 GCA_035471965.1 Gammaproteobacteria bacterium | reverse complement strand
GCTCTGCAATCGGGCGATGAAATGTCTTCGCTGGGGCTGGCCGATCTCGTCGTAATACTGGCGCGCAATCTTCAGACACGCCTCCACCGCCTCCGACCCGCCCGATACGAAGTAGACGCGCCCGATGCCTTCGGGCGCCTGCTCGATGAGCACGTCGGCAAGCCGCTCGGCAGGCTCGGTGGTGAAGAAAGCGGTGTGGGCGTAAGGGATGGCATCGAGCTGTTTTTTTATCGCCCCGATCACCTTGGGGTGGTTGTGGCCGAGGCACGAAACCGCCGCGCCGCCCGAGGCGTCGAGATAGCGTTTGCCTTTGGTATCGATGACGTAGGGGCCGTCGCCTCGCGCCGCGTACGGCAGATCGAGCTTGGTGTGCCGGTGCAGGATTCTGGTCACAGGGAGTACTCCCGGGGTTGATCGGAGCTGGCGCCCGTGCTCAGGGACTTCACATCCTGGCCCGGCCCCGAGGTGGAAATGCCGGTATGCCCGCTGCGCTTCTCATTCTTATAGCAAGGCTCTTGTTTCAGGGCCTTTGGGCCGGGGCAACGCGGTGGCCTGGGTGCGATTATACGCGCCGCGGATCCGGGCACAAAAGCGCCACCGCCGGCGCCTGGAAAACGTCTCCGGGCCGCGACCCCGCCGTCCGCGGGAACGCTCGAGGCGCCGCATCCGGCGGCGCACCGCGTTCCCGATATCGACCGTGTGGTGCTTCGTCGCCCGGGGACGGCCGCCGCGCCGTTTCGATCTGGCGCCGCCTCGAAATCCGGGATAGGCTGGGCGTGTGTCTGCGACGCTTGCCTTTATCGACCCAGCCGGGGGGCACGCCAGATTGCAGGATTGATAGTTTCGTCACGTTATTCGACCCGGTTCTCATATAGCCTATGCGCGATATCACAGTCTGCGTGTAAGGAGACTCGCACATGGGCATGCCGATGGCCAAGACCCGCTCCACTGCCGTGCTGACCCTGTCAGTAGACGATCTGACGGTCCGGTTTTCGACCATCGACGATCTCAAGTTCGCCCTGGACGGCAAGACCCATCTTCCGGTCTCCAAGTACGACGAACTGCGCGCGCTCTCCCTCGAATCGCTGCGAAAGCAGGCCATCGACATTCGCAAGGTGGAAGGACGCCTGCTGCAGATTCTGGAGTTCTCTTTCTCCGAGCCTCTTGCCGTGGACTATCAGCTGCGTGAAATGGATGTGCGCGTTTTCTCGGAGGATCACTCATGGCGCCCGCTGATCGAAGCGCTGAACGAGCAAGGCTCGGAGTTCGCCGAATACAAGCGCGTCGCGCTGGTGAAATACCTTCAATACCTGGCCAATCGCCAGGAACTCATCAAGCGCGTCTACTGGAACAAGTCGCGTAGATCGCAGGCGGGAATCAATGATGATTCCGACGAGGCCATTCAGGGACTCATTGACACTTCCATCTTCGACGGCGGCAGCGACCTGGCCGACCAGCTCAAGAGCGACACGGCCTTCGAGCGGCTCCCCAGGGGCGAGCCTCGAGACATCAGGCTGCTGCCGGGCCAGGAGATGACCATTCGGTTGTCGGTGCACCCGTTCCGGCTGGTGCGCGCCGACGGCGCCTACCTCATCGATGAGCAGGGCCGGGAGTACGCGCTCAAGCCCCGTCGCTCGACGGTCGGCCGGTCCAGCGACAACGACGTGGTTCTCGAAGCCGCCTACCGAGCCATTTCGCGCAAGCACCTTATCCTGGAGTTTCCGAGCAAGGACCGCGTGATTCTCACGGATCGCTCCTCCCACGGGACTTTCGTACCCTTAAAGCATCTCGCCGAAGGCTGAATCGACTCCGCCGGCGCCGGCGGATTCCTCCGGCCGCGCGCGCCGCTCGACCCCGGTCGTCGTCATTCAGTCCTCGTGAGCGCTGAAAGTGACCGCGCCGGGTTTTCGGCGCTGTAAACGGACAACACCGGTCGCCTTCGGCAATCCGACGTCGGCGTGCGAGCGCCGGCTGCAGATTCCCGTGCCCGAATGAAATCTCTACGCGGAAGTGTCCTTCAGTCATCGAATGGGGTAACTTCGCCGGTCGAATTCCCGCGTGCGTCGACCCGCGCCGCGCTGGACAAGAAAAGGGTTGGAATGCGGACTTTTCGCTACCGGCTCGTTTTGCAGCGCAGAGGAGAGATCCGATGGATGACCTTTGGAAAATCTTTTTGAGAGGCCTGGCAACCGTCGTTCCGGTGGCGGTGACCATCTCGATACTGTACTGGATCGGGATCTCTCTCGAGACCGTGCTTGGAGGCCTTCTGCAGTTACTCATTCCGGACAGGTATTATGTGCCCGGCACCGGCCTGGTCATTGCCCTGCTGGCGACCTTCGTGGTCGGTGCCACGGCGCATCGGTGGTTGATCGCGAAATTGATCCAGGTTGGCGAGGGATTGATTACCCGAATTCCGCTGGCCAAGACGATTTATGGCGGCGTTCGCGATCTGATGAAATTCATCTCTACAACGGCCGAGCGGAAGGAGCTCGATCAAGTGGTGATGGTGGATGTCGCCGAGAACATGCGCATGATCGGTTTCGTCACCGGCAGTGGGATCGAATTTGCTCAGAGCGAAGAGCGGAAAAACGAAACGGCGACCGTTTACATACCGTTCAGCTACCAGATCGGGGGCCATACGGTGTGCGTGCCGCGATCGAAATTGAAGGCTCTGGACGCGTCGGTCGAGAGCGCCATGCGCTGGGTATTCACGGCGGGCGTATCTCAGGACGGGAAATGAACTCTGCTGCAGGCCGATAGGGACTGGAAATGCTTTCCTGGCCTGATCCGGCACGACTTTCCCGCTACGAGCGAGCCCTGTATTCATTCCTCGAGCACGCCGCCGGAGATCTGCCCGAGGCTGCGAAGCTGGAAGTCATTGAATCGGAGTCTGTGCTGGATGAGCAAAAGGCAACGGTCGGACGGCCAGAGGACCCGGTGGCCGTCCTGGTCGCGCAGCGGCTGCATGCCGTGGGTCAGCGGCGCGAGATGGGTCGCGTGATGATGCGGCTGGCGAGGGTTCGGACGGAAAACGGCGTGAGTCCGTTTTCCGAGCCGACTTTGCCGGGCCGGGTTCGGTCTGTTCATTCGCGTCCTGATCCCGGATTTGCGGGGCTGGAAACGCGATAACAAGAGCTGATCCCTTTTCATTGCATGTTACTGAGCCGGGCCGTACGCAGCCTTCATTTCGCTGTCCGGTTCAAACCGGTAGCGAAGTATCTCGGGCAACTCCTCATCGGAGTCGCGATTTTCACAATCGTTCCGCTGCTCGTGACCGTTTTTTCGGGCGAGTATGAAGTCGCTGCCCGCTATGCACTGCTCATCCTGATCCTCTCCGGCTGCGGAATTCCGTTTGCGAGATTGAAATGTGCGAAGGGTCTGCAAACGAACGAAGGCCTGACAATAACGTCACTCATATTCGTGCTTTCCGCGCTGGGCATGACTTTGCCGCTGACGGCTTACGATATACCGTTCATCGACGCGCTTTTTGAGTCGGTTTCGGCGGTAACGACGACGGGACTGACCACTCTGACCTCAATGGAAACACGGCCGGCTTCGTTCCTGTTTGCACGGGCCTGGGTGCAGTGGGTTGGCGGCCTGGGTATCGTCGTGCTGGCGGTAGCGATGATGATGGAGTCGGGGCCGGCGGCGAAGAAGCTCGGCTTCTCCGAGCGCGAGGTCGCCGATATTGCCGGCGGGACCCGGGCCCACGCAAAGCGGGCGATCGTGGTGTACGCGCTACTGACCGCTCTCGGACTGACGGCTTTGCTGCTCACCGGCGTCGGATGGTTCGATGCCGTGATTCACGTGTTTACGGCGGTCGCGACGGGAGGATTCTCCGCCTACGATTCGAGCCTGGCGGGGCTGCCCTCGGCGCTCTCGCGCGCAGCGGTCATCGTCATTTGCCTGCTTGGAGCCGTTTCTTTTTCGATTTACTACCGCGGTTATCACGAAGGCGTGACGGTTGCCCTCAAGGCGGTTGAGCTTCGCGCCCTGATCGTGGCGTGTCTGGCCACCACCGGCCTGGTGATGCTGCTCGAGAGCGCCGCAGCGGGCGGTGCCGCGGCATCTATGGGCGACGCCATGTTGATTTCGGTCTCGGCTCAGACCACGGCGGGTTTTTCGGACGTCCCGGTTTCCCGGCTGAGTGACGGGACCAAGCTCGTGCTCATTGCCTCGATGTTCACCGGCGGTGACGTGGGCTCCACCGCCGGGGGCATCAAGATTTTCAGACTGCTGTTGCTGCTCCGGCTGTTCCAGCTGCTGTTCATACGAGCGTCCACGCCGCGGGGAAGCCAGTTCGACGTGCGCGTGGGCGGCGATCTCATAGGTCAGAGAGAGCTGGAGGTCGCCCTGGGGGTGGTGTTCGCATACGCCGGGACGGTTTTTGTGTCCTGGCTGCCTTTTCTGATCTACGGATATGATCCGGTGGACGCGTTGTTTGAAGTCGTATCCGCCGTAAGCACCACGGGATTGAGCTCGGGAATCAGCGATTCGGCGCTGGAGAGTGCGCTCAAGCTCGTGCTCTGCTTCGACATGTGGATCGGCCGCGTGGAAGTCATTGCTTTCATGATTGTGCTGTATCCCCCGACGTGGATTGGAAAACGCAGGAGGGCGACATGAGGGCAGTATTTATCGGCGCCAGCAATCTCACTGTTGCTACGGCGAAGCGGCTGCTGAAAGAGGGCCACGAGGTCGTCGTCATTGATAAGGACAAAACAAGGATCGAAGAGCTTTCCGAGGAGCTGGACTGCGGCTTGATACATGGAGACGGCAGTCGCCCGTCCCAGCTGGAAGAAGTGAGTCCCGGCGATACGGAATATCTGTTCTGTCTCAGCAACGACGACCAGGCGAACATTATCGCATCGCTGGTCGGCCGCGAGCTGAAATTCGGAAGGGTGGTGACCAGGATCGAGAACTCCGAATTCGAGCCCATCTGCGTTCATCTCGGACTGGAGTCCCTCATCATTCCCGACCAAGAAATTTCCGGGTCGCTCCTGGACATGGTCGAAGGCCGTGAACCCGCGGGCCTGTCCACGGTGCTCAAGGGCGGGGTGCGGTTTTTCACCTTCATCGCCGGTGAGAAGCACGCGGGGCGAGTGAAAGATCTCGCGCTGCCCGACGATACCCGCGTGATCGCTATCACCCGGGACGACGATTCTCAGGTTGCATTCGATGACACCAAGATCCAGAAGGACGACGAGGTGTTTATGATCACCCTGGAGGAGTATCTGGACGTGCTCGAGAATGATTTCCTCAAGAGCTCGGATTGAAGAAGGTCAGCCGGAAGACTTTTCCGGGCAGCGCTCGCCCTCCAGATCGATGAGCCAGCGCTCACAGCTCTTCGACCAATCCTTGAGCATCGCGCGAACGGGGTTGTCCAGGTAGAGGGCATATCCCCGGCACATCTTTTTCAGCCGTTTCCTGTCGTGAGCGAGATGCTCGACCTGAAGCCACTGTCTCCAGGGCTTGTCCACGCTCCACTCACGTACGTCGATCTCGCAATTGGGCAGCCGGTAGTGGAGGGCGGGTCTGGGTTTGATGCGGTCGTCGTTCACGGCCGCGCGGACCCGCTTTTCATCGATGTGAGCGAATAGCGGCAGCATATCCAGAGCCCGGTTGCGGGCCGGGTTGGCCTGCAGATAGTCGTCGATGAGCGTCTCCATCTCCGGCGCGTAGTCGCGGTCGATGATGCGCCGCACGTATTCGTTGGGATAGGGTTGAATGTAGACGGTGAAGCGCCGGGTCCAGTCGATTTCTCCCACCCGCACCAGCCAAGGATACAGACTGGCGAAGGCCTGCATGTAGGCGAGCACGGTATCGGCCTCGACGTCGGGCATTTCGGGATTCAGGTGAAGCCCGAAGGCGTAGAAGGCGGAGTGCCCTGTCCCGAGAGCGCCCTCGCTGCGAAACCGATCAATGAGGGCTTCCAGCTCGTGCAGCCGGTCCATGGGAATCGGTGGACTCACGATCTCGAACGGGACGAGCTGCTGCGCGACCGTTGCCAGCAGCCGCTCGGGGAACTGCTCCGCGCCTTCGACCTCCGATTCCTGCGCCGAGTCGCGGCCGATCTGCTTGAGCAGGCCGAAATCCAGCTCCACCTGAAAATCGCCGAACTCGGTGTTCACGATCTTCGACTCGTAGGGGCTTATCGGGTCAATCCGGCCGCCGAACTCCTTTTGCACGAGCTTTGCGCTGGTTTCGATATCCAGTCCCGAAAATTCCAGCTCCACGCCGATTCTTCTCGTCTCGCCGTCGGAGCGCCTGAAAAGCGAAGGCGGGGAATCGCCGCTCATGGGCTCCATGTTCGTCTCCTCTATCGCTCAGTGAAATCCGTGCGCCGCCCACGGAAGGCGCGCTATTTTGCCAATCTCGGCCTCCGGGACGCAAAGCCCGACGTCGGCAGCGGGAGGAAGACGAAGAACGGTGCGTCAGTGGGGGAAATACACCTCGAGTCGCGGGGGATTTGCACTGATCCATCCGGCGCGCCGGCGAGACAGGCGGCGAACAAGGGCTCCCGAGAACGGACTTCTGGCATCGCGTATGCATGGTCTCTGAGGCAGAACGCGGGAGAGTCGTCGCAGCGAAGAGAATTCCGCGCCGGCAGACTCGCTCGACAAGGCAACGACTGAAGACAGGCGAACAAGGAGACGCAGTATGACCTTCAAGTGGAGAAAGCTACCGTACGACAGGAACGCTCTCGAGCCGCATCTTGGAGCAGAAACGATCGAGACGCACTACGAGAAGCATCATCGCGGTTATGTGGACAAGCTGAACGACGCGGTGAAGTCGACACAATTGGCCGAGAAGTCAGTGGACGAAATCATCAACAGCGCGACGGGAAAAGTGTTCAACTTCGCCGCGCAAGCCTGGAATCACGATTTCTACTGGCAAAGCCTCTCTCCCAAAGGCGGCGGCAGCCCTGAGGAAGAGCTGAAAAACGCCATTGAGTCGTCGTTCGGCTCGGTCGACAAATGTCGGCGGGAGCTGGCGGACGCGGCTAAAGGCCACTTCGGCTCCGGCTGGGCATGGCTTGCGGTCGACTCGGACGGCGATCTCGAGGTCCTGGCCACTCACGATGCAGACAATCCGCTGACCTCCCGGCGCACGCCGCTGTTGACTATCGACGTCTGGGAACATGCTTTTTACCTGGATTACAAGAACGACAAGGGGGCCTACGTTGAAGCGGTTCTGGATCACCTGATCAACTGGAACTTCGCCAGGAAAAATCTGAACAAATGGCGGCAGGCCGCCGAAAGCGTAGCGGAGACTGCCTGAAGGTCTCCGCAGACTGGCAACACATCTTTCAGATAGAACTTCGCATCAATGAGGAAGCCATGTTGAGAAGCGCAAAGAAGCTCATTGGATACAAAATCGATGCAACGGACGGAAAGATGGGAAACGTCGTGGATCTCACCGTGGATCCGAATTCATGGCGCATCCGCCATGTCATCGCCGATACGGGAAACTGGCTGCCGGGACGGCGCGTGCTTCTCTCGACGGAAGCGATGGATTCTCCCGACTGGTCCACCGGCCGTTTTCCGGTTCACCTGGACAAGGACCAGGTTCGTGAAGCGCCGGGGCTGGACGCGGACATTTCCGATATCACCTCACCGGCGCGGCTGGAGGCCCTGCATGCCCACTTCGGCTGGTCGAACTTCTGGCCTGCGGGTCCCGTGGTGAATCCTGCTGTTTACGAACGCGAGCTCGTCGATGCCGAAGCCGGCAAACCGCATGAGCCGGAATCGGGTCAGGCGCGAGCGGCGTATACATTGAATGAAATCAGCGGTTACGGAATCGCAGCAAGTGACGGTGAGATCGGCAGCGTGAAGGATTTGATCATGGATGACGAAGACTGGCGCGCCCGTTATCTCGTGGTCGACACGGGAAAATGGCTGCCTGGGAAAAAAGTGCTGCTTTCCACCGACTGGATTCAAGCCTGCGACTGGGCGGAATCCGAAATGACCGTCGACCTGAGTCGCGACAGCATCAAGGATTGCCCGGAATTCGATCCTTCCTCACCCGTCAGCCGGGAGGTGGAAGAGCGCCTCTACGATTTTCACGGCCGTCCAAAATACTGGCGTCGGAAAGAAAGTGCGGTGATGGACTGAATGAGACCTTTGTCAGGAGCCAGTGGGACGACCCGACGGGATCCCGGCGCGTAGCCTTCGCCGACGTTGGAGCCGGTAGCCGCGGCACCTGCCCCCCCGGCGGGCAGTCGCGCCGTCCGCGGGATTTGGACAATGGCCGGGCCGGCCGCGCCGGAGAGGCCGCCTCAACCGAAATAGGCCTGATGAACTTCCCGTGAGCGGCTCAACTCGTCTGCAGCGCCGGCAGCCACGACCCTGCCCTTGGACAGCACGTAGCCGTAGTCGGCGATGCCGAGCGTCTGGTGCACGTTCTGCTCCACCAGAAACACGGTGATGCCCTGCTCGTTGATTCGCTGGATGATTTGGAAATTTTCTTTGACCAGGGCAGGAGACAGGCCCAGTGAGGGCTCGTCAAGCAGGAGCAGCCGGGGCGCGCTCATCAAGCCACGGCCGATTGAAATCATGGCCTGCTCGCCTCCGGACATTGTTCCGGCAATCTGCTCTTTACGCTGTTCGAGCACCGGAAACGCCTCGTAAACCTGCTGAATGCGCTTCCAAAGGGCCTCCTTCGAGCGCTCCTGAAAACCGCCCAGACGCAGATTCTCTTCGACGGTCAGCTTCGGGAACACCTTTCGCCCCTCGGGTATGCAGGCCACTCCGGCGGCAACGATGTTGTGAGTCGGCAGGCCGGTCAATTCGGTGCCGCCGAAAAAAATATGACCGCGGCTCGGCGGAGTCAGTCCCAGTATGGATCGGATCAGTGTCGACTTGCCCGAGCCGTTGGAGCCCAGGAGACAGGTAATCTTACCGCTCTCGGCTTTCAGCGAAACATCTTCCAGCACGTCGGCTTTGTCGTATGCGGTATAGATGCCGTCGACAACAAGCCCCGTTCGATCGCGCGGACTCATTTGATTCCCAGATACGCTTCCTGCACCAGGTTGTCTGCCGCGACCTCCTGGTAGCTGCCTTCGCAGATCTTGCGACCGAAATTGAGCACGATGCAGGTGTGGGTGATGCGCTCGATCACCCCCATCTCGTGCTCGATGATAATGATGGTCAGATCTTCGAAGCGCTCCTTGACCTCGAGGATATCGTCCATGAGCTGAGTGGTCTCTTCATGCGTCATGCCGGCGGATGGCTCGTCGAGCAAGAGCAGCTTCGGACGGCTGATCAGCGCGCGACAAATCTCGATCCGTCTGCGATCGATCATCGGGAAGCCGCTGACGGGATCGAGCATGCGATCCGCGAGCGGGGGATCGAAAATCTCTATCAGATCCCTGGCGCGCGTGAAGTTCTCTTCGAACTCCCGTCTGAATGCCCTGCGGTTGATGACGTTGAACCACAGGTTCTGATTGAGACGCATGTGGTTTCCCACCATGATGTTGTCGAATATGGAAAGCGGAAGCGCCAGCCGCGAGCGTTGGAATGTGCGCGCGATGCCGGCCCGATAAACGAGCTGCGGCGAAAGATTCGTGATTTTTTCGCCGTTGAACCATACGCTTCCCCGGTCCGACGGATAGATGCCGGTGACCACATTGAAAAAAGTGGTCTTGCCGGAGCCGTTGGGTCCGATGAGACCGAGAATTTGATTGCGATTGACTTCGAGGTTGAGCGAATCGACCGCGACCAGCCCGCCGAAGCTCTTGCTGAGATCGTGCGCCGCCAGCAGCGCGGGCTGACCGTTCATCTGGGGGCCCAACCCGGAAAATACGTTCGAAGCGGCCGGGGCAGCAGTCCTTTCGGCCGGAACAGCAGCATCAAGATGACCAGGGCGCCAAACAGCAGAAAGCGATACTCCTGGATTGCCTGCAGTTTTTCCGGAACGATTACCAGGATGCCGGTGGCGACGATCAGCCCCCAGGGATTTCCCATTCCGCCCAGCAGGACGATGGAGACCAGAACCAGCGAATCGCCGAAGGTGAAGTTCGTTGGCGCAATGAAGCCGACCATCATCGCGTAAACTGCACCCGCCATTCCCGCGAAAAAGTTTCCAAGCGTGAAGGCGGTGACCTTCCAGCGAATGAGGTTATGACCGAAGCAGGCGGCAGCGGTCTCGTCGAGCCGGATGGCGTCCAGGTTCAGTCCGATCCACGATCGCTCGAGTCGACGCACGAATATGAACGTCAATACCAGTAACAGCAGCGAGATGAGGACATAGTTCATATAGAAGGAGATCTCGAAGTCATCTCCGATTTCGATGTTATTATTGAACTCCCAGCCGAATATGTTCATGCCATCGACGCTGAGTCCCTGCGGACCCCCGAGAACGTCGTTTACCTCGAGGAAAATTTTGAATAGCAGCCCGAACGCTATCGTAATGACGGCGGAATAATGTCCGCGGGTGCGCAGTACGGGAAGAATTAATAAGGAACCGATTACGGCGGCCATAATTCCGCCGACGATCAGAATGATCAGATGCGGCATGACCGTGTGTTCGGTGAGCACCGCGGCCGTGTAGCACCCTACTCCGAAAAACGCCGCCCCGGCAAAGTTCAGCATACCCACATAGCCGAACTGAATGTTCAATCCGAGCGCGGCGATGATGTAAATGATCACCGTAGTAATCAACAGCAGCGTGAAATGGTCCTCGTAGAAATACGCGGCGAGCGCCAGCGCCGCCACGGCGGTGGCAAGGCTGAGGCGCGCCTCGTGTTCGATAAAGCTGCGTCCCACGCGCCGGGTAACGCCGAATGTCGCTGCCGCCAGCACGCCGGCGATCCCCACTGCCAGCAACAGGGCAATGCCCCATTGCGATTCGACCTCGAGAAGAAGAATCAGGTAAACGGTCGCGAGAATCGCCGTGACAATACCGGCCATAGGGCTGTCCGGACGAATCAGCCGGCGAATCATGGCTAAACCCGCTCGCTGACCTTTTCGCTGATCAGGCCCGTAGGTCTCCAGGCCATGATGAGAATGACCACACCGAAGGCAAACACATCCTTGTAAGCGCTTGCGAACGGCAGCGCGAGCGCGCCGATGGTTTGGAGCGCGGCAAAAAGAAAGCCGCCGATTATCGCGCCGTAGAAATTGCCGAGGCCGCCGACGATTGCCGAGCTGAAGCCGATGACGCCGAGAAGCAATCCCATGCTGAAGTTGATCTCGTTGTAATAGACTCCGTGCATGATGCCGGCTACGGCGGCGAGTCCGGCGCCAATCGCAAAGGTAACGAGGACAACGAGAGTGAAATTGATGCCCATGATTTTGGCGGTTTCCTCATCCTGGGCCACGGCGCGAATGGCGAGGCCGAGCTTCGTCTTGTTAATCAGCAGATGGACCCCGACGATAATGATGACCCCGGCCACCAGCAGCATGACGTTTTCGAGCCGCAAGGTGAACTGCCCGAATGAATATGCGTCCGTTGGAAGAAGCGAAGGAAATCTCTGAGGATTGGCGCCCTGCGGGTAGAACAGACGAATGGCCTCGTGCAGGACGATCCCCAGCATCAATGTGAGCAACAGCGTGTTCAGGGCGGGCGCGTTCTTCAGCGGCAGGACGAGGAACCTGGCGATCGCTGCGCCGAGCACCGCCATGCATATCACGGCCGAGAGCAGCACGGCGGTCACAAGAATGGGAAGCGACGAAACCCCCAGCCCGGCCAGACCAAGATAAGTGGCAAGTCCGGTGAATGCTCCCACCGTGAGCACGTCGCCATGGGAAAAATTGATGACGTCCAGAACGCCGAAGTAGAGCGTGAAGCCTACCGCGACGAGTGCGTACATCATGCCGAGCATCAGGCCGTTCATCAGATACTGACCTAAAAGACCGATATCCATCGGAGGCTCCTCTCGGTTGCCTGGTGCGAAAACGGCGGGCATGCGCAGGCAGCCGCGATTTCGCGCGGCTGCCTGCGTGGACGGTTAACGAGTCTAACGCTGATTATTTACGCATCAGGTCACGCTTACCGCTGGCGTACTCGCTCTCCTCCCAGAGTGTCCACTTGCCGTCCTGAACGACGTACTTGCTGATCAGCGCAACCGAGTTTTGTCCGTTGTCGTCAAAGGAGATTTCGCCTATGACCGATTCCCTGCCCTTGACGCCGTTGAGGGCGTCGCGAACCTTCCTCCGGTTCGGGCCCACCGCCTCGATGGTGTCCAGTATCAGGCTCATGGCGGCGAACGCAAAGGCGCCATAGGCCTCGGGACCCTCGGCGTAGCCTTGTTTCCCATACTGCTCGAGAAAATATTTTCCGCCGGGCAGTTTTTCCGGGTAGGCCCCTTCCCGGAACGCCACCACGCCCTCGGCCAGGGGTCCCGTGCCTTCGATGAAGGCTTCCGAGACGATTCCGGAGGTTCCTTCGAACTGCGATCTCAATCCAAGCTTGTCCATTTGTGCGCGGATTCGAACGCCTATGGGCGTCAGTCCGCCAAAATAGACCACGTCCGGATCCAGCGACTTGATCTTCGTGAGCTCCGCGGTGAAGTCCTGCTGATCGGCGGTAACGCCGAAGGTGGCGAGAATTTTGCCGCCGTTTTTCTGCACGTATTCGCTGAAGTATTTGTTATGGCCTTTTCCGTAGTCGGTGGTGTCATGGATGACGGCCCACGTCTTGTAGCCCAGACCGGTCATGAACTCTGCGGCAGTTTCGTTCTGATTAATCATTGTGCCGTTGACGCGGTGCACCTCTTTGTAATCATTGCCATAAGTGATGTCCGGCAGCACCGCTCCCCATACGATTACGGGCAACCCGAACTTGTGGTACACGTCGACGGTGGCGATGGCGACCGCGGAGCAGTAGTGAGTGGCGGCGGCGATGACATCCTTGTCGGCGCTCAGCTTGGTGGCCGCCTGGACGCCTTTGTCCGGCTTGCATTCGTCATCCAGAACCACCAGCTCGTACTCGTACTTGGCGTTTGCGTCGGCATTGCGTAACCGTACCGCGAGGTCCGCGGAATTCCGTCCACCGAGACCATTGGACGAGGTTCCCCCCGTCAGTGGACCGATAAATCCGACCTTGACCTTCTCCCTGGCGCTCGCCGGGTTCGACGAAAGGGCGACCGCCAGCATGAGTGGCACGATCAGAATCTTGAAGATGCGGGACGCTTTCATGGGTCTCCTCCTTCCAGTTCTTATGTTTCGAGGGGTCGAGAAACCGGCCGGGTGCCCGTCTCGATTTCACCCGGCGGTTCATGTTTGCCGTACCCGGACAGGACACCGACGGAGAACGACGAAAACGCGCGTCGGTGTGGGCGGCCCGAGGAGTAATGGAGTACGCCCGGGAAGACCGGGTGCATGGCGCGTAATCGGGCACGAACGGGCGTTGCTGAGTCGCCATTATCGGGATTGGCCGGCGCGCCCGCAATGGCCGTCCCGACAGAGCGTCGTCGAATGCCGGCGAAGCGGCACGCCGGCCGGTATCCGGCGACCGGGTATCCGGCGACTGCCCGATCATTGAAGCCGGGTTGCTGCGCCGCGGCAATTTCCGCCGCCTACCTGAGGCCGTATTTCTGGATCCTGTAGCGCAACGTTTCCCGCGTGGTTCCCAGCAGCCGGGCCGCCGCGGTGACGTTGTTGCCTGATCGCTTGAGCGCGGTCTTGATGATCAGCTCGTCCATGGAATCCAGGGACATGCTGCCGTCGACCGGAAGGGTGAGCCGCCCGTTCTTGACCCGCGGCTCCGAGCCCGTTTTCGCGTCGACGGAACCGAGCTGCAGCCACCGGGTGGGAAACTCATCGCCGTCCGAGAAGAGCACGCAGCGCTCGATGACGTTGCGCAGCTCGCGGATGTTTCCAGGCCAGTCATGGGCGTTGAGAGTCTCCCAGACCTCGGCGCTGATGACGCGCACGCGGCGCCCTGCGGCCGCGTTGAACTCTTCGATCAGCGTCGGAACGATGTCTTCCAGGTCCTGCTTGCGCTCCCTCAGCGGCGGCAGGTGGAGCTTGAAGGCGCTCAGGCGGTGGTAAAGGTCGCCGCGGAAGATCGAGTCCCGCACGTGAGCTTCGAGATCCCGGTTGCTGGCCGCGACAATCTGAACGTCGACGGCAATCTCCTTTTCACCTCCCACACGGCGAATGGTCTGATCCTCGATGGCGTTCAGCAGCTTCGACTGCAGTTCGACGTCCATCTCGCTGATCTCGTCCAGGAAAAGCGTACCGCCATCCGCCTGCTCGAAGAGGCCGCGACGGCGCCCCCTGGCGCCGGTGAAGGCGCCTGCCTCGTGGCCGAACAACTCGGATTCGAGCAGATCCTTGGGCAGCGCCGCGCAGTTGACCTCCACCAGGGACTCGTCCCGGCGCTGCCCCGAATGATGAAGAATGCGCGCACACAGCCCTTTTCCGGTACCGGTTTCACCGGTAATGATGAGCGCGCTGAAAGGAACCTCGCACAGTCGCTCGAGCATTGTTCGGACGTTGCGGGCGGCGTCGCTGCGGCCGAGAAAAGAGCCGGGCGCGAACCGGCGGCTGCCGGCCTCGGCCTGGTAGGAAAGCCGGCGCTGGGCTTTTGCGCTTCGCGTCGCGCCGTTGACCACCACGTCGAGTCGCTCCTGGTCGCAGGGCTTTTCCAGGAAATCGAATGCTCCCAGGCGTAATGCGCGCACCGAATCAGGGACGCTTCCGTGACTGGTCAGGAAAATCCACTCGCTCCCGCTGCGCGCACCGTTGAGCTCCTCGAGTAGATCCAGGGCGTTGCCGTCGGGCAGGTTCATCTCGGACAGGATGACGAGCGGCTGCAGATCCTCATTCAGGATGAGGCGACGGGACTCGGCGATGCTGTCGCAGAGCACGGAGTCCCAGCCGGCGCTTTCGTAGTGGCGCCTGAGCTCTGCGCCGAGCCGACGCTCGTCCTCGATGATCAGGATTGTCTCAGCCATGCTTGGTCGGATTCGAACGACGCCTGGTTTAAGCCGATTCGGTCAGGGGCGCATAGTGTCACCGTCCGTTGACCGCAGCGTCCAGTATGTAGATCAGAACGGCGTAGCGCCCCCCTTTTCCTATGGTTGTCAGAATGAAGAACAGCGCGAAGTTCACCCGCATGATTCCGGCGACGAAGGTCAGCGCGTCTCCGCCTACCGGGAGCCAGGCAAACAACAGCGACCATACACCGTATTTGCCGAACCAGCGCTGTGCGCGCTCCAGGCTTCCCGGCCTGGCCGGAAACCATTTTCGCCCCTCGAACCGGAGCAGAAACCGGCCAGCGGCCCAGTTTACCGACGCACCCAGCGTGTTTCCGAGCGTCGCCACCAGAAGCGTCAGGTGGGGGTTCTTTCCCAGGCCGATCATGCCCGCGACGGCAAACTCGGAGTAGAAAGGGATCACGGTGGCAGCCAGAAAAGCGGCGGCGAACAGCGATACGTAGGCGGACAAGGCGAACTTTCTCCTTCTGGAATCCCAACTTCCTATCGGCCGCCATTTTAACGACCGCGTATTTGCTCGCGGATTGATTCTCCCTTACGCCGCCGCCGGATCCTCACCCGGGTCGTTCTCTTCCGCCTCGGGCAGCGTCAGGGCGACCAGCGCCCCCGACAGCGCGAATCCAATCAGCGCGGCGATCGCGACATGCACTCCGGCCATCGAAGCCAGCACGCCGAGCAGGCCGCTTGCAAGGGCGATGCCTCCGGCAAGGGTATTGCTGAATGCCGTGTAAAGCGGCCGATCGGCCTCCGGGGCGATGTCTACCAGATAGGTCTTTCTGCTCACCCGCACGCCGGCTTCGGCGATGCCGCCGAGGAGGAAAGGAAGGCCGTAGAGCCAATGCGGCAGCGCCTCGGAAAATGCGCCAAGCGCGAGCAGCAGGAGCCCGGTCATGACGCTGAGCGCACCGCTCAGCGCCATCGCCACTCGGCCCGATCGATCGGAAAGTGCGCCCCATATGGGGCTGCTGACAATGTTGGCCACGGCAACGGAGATGATCAGGGTGCCAAGAACATCGGAACCGGAGCCGGCCGCGTTGGCGATGTAGAGGGCGTAGAAGGGCAGCGCGACCTCCGCCGCAAGCAGGCCGGCACGCGCGCAGAGATAGCGCCGGTAGGTGCGCGAGTCGCGCACCAGGGCCATACCGGAAACGAGTTCGGAAAGCATGCTGCGTCCGCCGCTGGTGGCTCCGGGCGTCTCGTCGGCAAGCGCGAATGCGATTGCGGCCGCGGCCCACAAAGCCGCCGCGCCCAGCAGCAATGCCAGGAAAAGACTGACTGGCACGGTTTCGCCGCGTTCCAGATTGAGAACGAGTCCCGCCGCCAGCGTGAGCACGCCGCCAATGGCGGCGCGGCCGGACAGCAGACGGCCACGCCGCCCCTTGGGAATGGTCTTGCCCATCACGTCCTGAAACGCCACCGAGCCGACGCCGCTGGCAACGCTGAAGACCAGCAGCAGAAAAACGATCCAAGGTCCCGCCAGGTGCGGAGGCGCGCTGACCAACGCGAGGGCCATCAGAACGAGACACAGGGATTGAACGCTTCCGGCCCCGGTCCAGAACCACTTGCGCAGGCGGAAAGCACGGATCTGTCTGGCCACGGCGAGCTGCGGGATCAATGAGCCCGCCTGCTTGATCGGCATGAGCAGGGCGATCAGATACACCGGCGCGCCGATGGACGCCAGCATGACCGGAAGCACCAGATTGGGACCGGCAAGCTGCTCGGCGAGCTTGGACGCGCATCCGTTGGCCAGGTTGAGAAGAAAATTGCGCGGGACCGAGGTGCAGGCGTCCTCTGGGATCGCCTTGCATGAACGTTCGTCGGAATCATCCCCGCTCAATACCGCATAGATGCGGTCGGTTCGCGATGCGGTCAGTGTCATGCGGCTATCGGCCCGAAATCGTTGCTCTACGCTGAGCGCGAGCGGCAGACGCGCGCCAGACCGTGGAGGTTGCGAGTCTCTGGTTTCCTGTCCGGTTCCATGTCGCCGCCGTTCAAGTCAATCCATTGAATAAAGGTAAATTTCCGCGTCCGCCAACGTGGGTCTTGAACAGCGCGCCGAGAGCATGGATGCTTCGCAAGTCGGTTTCAAATTTTTTGCCGGAGCCGCTGTCTAAACAAACCTGTGTGAATCGAGTTAATTCCTTGGACGGTGTTGAAGCACCGGTACGCGAGGAGGTCTCAAATGTTCAAGCCAATCGCCGCTGCGGTGCTGGGAGCAAGCGTATTGCTCGCCGGCTGCTCGCAGCAGACCAAGAACCAGGACGTCGGCACGGTTGTCGGTGGTGCCCTCGGCGGCCTCCTCGGCGCCCAGGTGGGCAGCGGTTCCGGAAGAGTCGCCGCGGCCGTCGCCGGCTCGATTGCCGGCGCCCTGATCGGTGGAAGCATCGGTAAGTCCATGGACGAGCTCGACCGCATGAAGGCGGCTCAGGCGCTGGAAAGGGTGCCGACCGGGCAGACGTCCACGTGGCAGAATCCCGATACGGGTAACAGCTACGCCGTGACGCCAACGCAAACCTATACCAGCGACAGCGGGGCGCCGTGCCGCGATTACACCACCGAGGGTTGGATCGACGGCAAGCGCGAGGTGATCAAAGGCACCGCCTGCCGGCAGCCGGACGGCACCTGGCGCACGGTATGAGAACGTATGAATCAATCCTGTAGCGATTGATCGCATCGACGCCTCAGCCAAGTTTCAAGCACTTATAAGAAACTATAACAGTCACCTCTGCTGAATCGCGTTTTCGCTTTTGAACGCGCGGGCATTATTCGGCTCCGGAAACGGTCGAAACCGATCACGGACCGGACGCTGCATCATGCGTATTCCGGATCTTTTTTCGGCCGCGCTTCAACACGCGGACGAACACGCGGTTGAGTGACTCGGAGCTTGAATTCAAGGCCAAAAGTGCCAAGTATTCGCTGGTAATTTGAAAGCCCCGTGATTATGATTGCCGGCGGATCGTGCCGGGGCGGGGAGGTCCCGGACGCTTCCGAAACATATAAAAACTTTTTAGCTTTCCGTCTTTCTTAAGGGAGATCA
Source organism: Gammaproteobacteria bacterium (assembly GCA_035471965.1). Lineage (GTDB taxonomy): Bacteria > Pseudomonadota > Gammaproteobacteria > HK1 > HK1 > CAMYJH01. Next base: position 653 of record DATIPL010000529.1, on the reverse strand, counting down.
TCAATGGCAAAAGCCAGCGCGGTAAAAGATCCGTACACGAAGTCACAATTGCTCTCGGCGATCGCCGAAGACACGGGGCTGAGCAAGAAAGAAGTCAGCACCGTTTTCGATTCACTGGCGGGGGTGATCGAGCAGCACATCAAGAAGCGCGGTCCGGGAACCTGCACCATACCCGGGCTGATGAAGATCAAAACGCAGCGCAAGCCGGCAACAAAGGAACGCAAAGGCATCAACCCGTTCACGGGCGAAGAGACCGTCTTCAAGGCCAAGCCGGCGCGCACCGTGGTCAAGGTCCAGCCGCTCAAGGCGCTCAAGGATATGGCGAGCTGACCGGCAGGTTCGGCCCGCAACCGAAAAGGCTGATTTCAAGGCCTCGCCGCGGCGTCACCGGCGGGGCCTTTCAGTTTTCGCCGCCGGCCCGAGATGTCGGGAGTGCCGTAGTCTGCGGTGCCGGCGAGACTCAGATATTCCTCAGTAAGGCGTTGATGCCCACCTTGCTGCGGGTCTTTTCATCCACCCGCTTGACGATGACTGCGCAGTAGAGGCTGTACTTTCCATTTTCCGCCGGAAGATTTCCCGAGACCACGACCGCGCCGGCCGGTACGCGGCCATAGGTGACGGCGTCCCGCTCGCGGTCATAGATGCGCGTGCTC
>DATIPL010000528.1:0-6655 GCA_035471965.1 Gammaproteobacteria bacterium | reverse complement strand
GCAGCTCACCATCGAATCGATACAAAGTCGCGACTATCCCGTGCTTCAGGCCTGCGTGCTCGTCATCAGCCTCGCATACGTGGTGGTCAACACGCTCACGGACCTGGTTTACGCCTGGGTGGACCCGCGGATCCGAATCGGTGAGTCGGCGTGATGCGGGTGTGGCTGCCGTCGGCTCTGCTGCTCGCCTGGCTGGCGGCCGCGCTGCTGGCGCCGCTGCTGCCGCTCAACCCCAACGAAGTGCAGCTGCCCAGGGTGCTCGCGGGCCCCGGGGTCGAGGCCTGGCTCGGCCACGACGAGCTCGGTCGACCGCTGCTCGACCGACTCATCGCCGGGGCCCGGACCTCGCTGCTGGTGGCCGTTTCCGTGGTCGCAATTTCCATCGTCGCGGGGACCCTCATCGGCATGGTCAGCGCCTGGCTGGGCGGATTCTGGGACCACCTTATCGTGCGCATCATCGACGTATTCCTGGCCTTCCCCGGGATCCTGCTGGCGATCGCGCTGGCCGGCATCCTCGGTCCGGGGATAGAGAACGTGGTGTTCGCCCTGGCCGCGGTGGGCTGGGTCGGATTTGCCCGCCTGGCCCGCGCGCAGACGCTGTCTTACCGTCACCGCGAGCACGTGCTCGCCGCCGTGGCCATGGGCAGCGGGACGACCCGTATTCTGCTCCGCCACGTGCTGCCGCTGATCGCCGCGCCGCTGATCGTGGAGGCGACGTTCGGCCTCGCCGGTATCATCGTGGCCGAGGCCGGCCTGTCGTTTCTGGGGCTGGGGGTGCAGCCCCCGGACGCCTCCTGGGGCAGCGTGATTCGGTCGGGCACGCGTTACATGCTGGTGGCGCCTCATCTGGTGGTGCTGCCGTCCGTGGCGCTGATGCTGGTGGTGCTGTCGGTGAACCTGCTCGGCGACAGCCTTCGGGATCGACTTGACGTCAAGAGCACCGGGGTGGCATGAAGTCGCGACCCGCCGCGCGCTTGAACGGCAGAGCGTTCGTCTCGGCCCTGATAAGACGACATCGACCATGTCACTCGGACCCGTGATGCTGGACCTTCAGGGCCTCGAGCTGGCCCGGGAGGAGGAGGAACTGCTACAGGCGCCCCAGGTGGGCGGCGTGATTCTGTTCAGCCGGAATTATGAACACCCGGAGCAGCTCGTCCGGCTCATCGACCGCATCCATGCGGTCCGGCAGCCGAGGCTGCTCATCGCCGTCGATCACGAGGGGGGTCGGGTGCAGCGCTTCCGCGAAGGCTTTACCCGGCTTCCGCCGGCGGCGGCGTTCGGCGCGGTCCACGATCGGGATCCCGGGCGCGCCTGCCACCTGGCATCCCTGTGTGGCTGGCTCACCGCCTCCGAGCTGCGCGCTTCGGGGCTGGACTTCAGCTTTTCTCCGGTGCTCGATCTGCGCAGCCGGTCGAGCGATGCCATCGGGGATCGCGCCTTTCATGCCGACGTGGACGCGGTGGTCAATCTGGCCCGGGCCTACATCGGCGGAATGAAGCGCGGCGGCATGGCCGCCGTGGGCAAGCATTTCCCGGGTCACGGCAGCGTCGAGGGAGACTCCCATCTGGAAACGCCCAGCGATCACCGGGATTTGGAGACCGTGCGGATGTCGGATCTGCGGGTTTTCGAGCGCATTATCGCCGACGGACTGCCCGCGATCATGCCGGCCCACGTGATTTTCGACCGCATGGACGACAAGCCGGCGGGGTTCTCCCGATACTGGCTGAAGGACGTGCTGAGAAGGCACCTCGAGTTCCAGGGCGCGGTGTTCAGCGACGACCTGGTGATGGCCGGGGCCGCGGTGGCGGGGGATATCGTCGACAGGGGTGCCGCCGCCCTCGAGGCGGGCTGCGACATGCTGCTGGTGTGCAACGACAGGGACGCCGCGGTGCGCCTCCTGGAGGCGGTGCCCGAGAGCGCCGATCCCGTTCGCAGCGCGCGACTGGCGCGCATGCACGGTCTGCACCGAACGTCCCGCGAGAGCCTGAGCAAAAGCGAGGCCTACCGCGCTGCGGTGGCCGAGATCGTGGCCCTCAACCCGGCGCCGGAGCTCGACCTCGGGTTCGACGCTCCGGCCTGAGGCCGGCTTGGCGCGACGTGCCGGACTGGACGGAAATTGAGGCCGCCATCTCCAGATCCGCCGGGGGTGAATTTCGGGGGCTGAGACGGCGGGCCGTGGGCGGTGGCTGCATCAACCGCGCCATGGTGGTGGAGTCCGCCGACGCGCGCTACTTCGTCAAGATCAATCGGGCCGAACGGCACTGGATGTTCGAAGCCGAAGCCAAGGGATTGACGGCCCTGGCCGAAAGCTCGAGCGTCATCGTGCCGGCGCCCGTGTGCTCCGGCGTTTCCGCCGGGGATGCTTTTCTCGTCCTTGAGCACCTTCCCCTGGGCCCACCGTCCAGCGCATCGGCCGCCGCGCTCGGCGCTCAGCTCGCGGCACTGCACGCGACGCCGCAGCCTTGCTTTGGCTTCGATACGGACAATGCCATCGGCTCGACGCCACAGCCCAACCCGAGATGCGAGGACTGGGTGGAATTTTTCCGCCGTTATCGGCTCGAGCACCAGCTCGGCCTGGCGGATCATGCGGGTCGCATCGGCTCAGGTCTGAAAGCGAAAGGGGCGCGCCTGTGTGATCGAATGGGCGGGCTCTTCGCCGGCTATGCGCCAGCGCCCAGCCTGCTCCACGGGGATCTCTGGTCGGGCAATTTTGCCGCGCTCGAAAACGGCGATCCGGTGATCTTCGACCCGGCGGTCTATTGGGGAGATCGGGAAGCGGATCTGGCCATGACGGAACTCTTCGGCGGATTTCCGCGCGCTTTCTACGGCGCTTACGCTGAGGCTTTCCCGCTGGACCCCGGCTACCGCGTGCGGCGCACGCTTTACAACCTCTACCACGTGCTCAATCACCTCAATCTGTTCGGTTCCGGTTACGCACGGCAGGCCGAAGACATGCTCGATCGTCTGCTTGCCGAGCTCGGTTGAGCTCGAGCAAGTCAGCTGTCGTCTATCCAGCGGCTCAGTTGATCGCCGTCGCCATCAGCGAGCGATAGCGCCCGACCAGGGGATTATCCCGGCCAAGCAATTCGAAAATCGAGAGCATACTTTTCCTCGCCAGGTCGTCCCGATAGCGCTTGTTTCGCCGGATGATTTCCAGAAGCTGGTCCATGGCGGCCTCGTAGCGCTGTTCCAGCACCCGTCGCGCGCTCAGCTTCAGGCGGGTTTCCAGATCTTCGGGATTCTGCTCCAGCGTCCGCGTCAGCTCTTCAGCCGAGGGCGAGTCTTGGCAAAGACGGTGAAAGTGCAGCAGGGCAAACAGGCGTTTCGCTCTCTCGTCCTGTTGCTTCTCCAGCGGGAGTTCGCGCAGAGTCGCCTCGGCCTCCGGATAATCGCCGTGCTCGGTTTGCACCGCAGCCAGGTCGAGCCTCAGCCGGTTGTTTTCCGGATTGGCGGCCAACGCTTCACGCAGCAAGGCGAGCGCCGGCCCGGTCTCACCGCTGCGCAGCAGGCTTTCCACCTGGCTGCCGACCGCGTCGGCCTCCGGGTCCAGATGACGGGAGAAGAACTCGCGCAGTTGACTCTCCGGATAAGCGCCGGAGAACTCGTCCACCAGCCGAGCATCCCTGAACAGCTTCACCGTGGGCAGGCTCCGAATGCCCAGCGCTCCTGCAAGCCGCTGATTTTGCTCGGTATTTACTTTGGCTAAGCGAAGCTGTCCGGCCAGCGAGGTGACCACTTTTTCCAGCACCGGCGCAAGCGAGCGGCAGGGCGCGCACCAATCGGCCCAGAAATCCACCGCCACCGGGACCTCTCTGGAAGCGTCGATGACCCGCGACTCGAAGTCATTCTCGTCGACGTCGAATATGAGGGCATTCGGCTGCACCGAAACTCTCCGCGATTTTTCATGCGCGGACCCTTTCACGAGCCCGTGCGGTTTTGAGATGACTGGCCCCGTCTCCACCAGGTGGAGCCTAGATGGGGATTCCGCCGGGGGGATTCAATCGGCCGGAGCGTTTTGCTCGGGATCCCGGCTACCGGAACGCGCGTTGCGTCAAGCTCACATCACGCAGCAGAGCAGATCGAACTCGATGTCGTCGTCGGCCTGAACGGGACGCGACGCCGAATCCTGAAACTGCATGAATCTGACCGTGAAACGATGACGGCCGGCGCTTATCTCGGCAAAGTACGTGGTCTCCGGGGGAACAGACACGCGAATCATCTGACAAGGCGTTGCGGTCTCGAGAGTTTTCTGAAAGAAGCCGGCAATTGCCACTTCGCGAGTCTCGGTGGCGCTTTCGCGCACCAGGCTCAGAACCAGAGCAACTGCCTCATGAAGCATGTCGAAGGATGACAGCCAGGTTCTCAAATCGCGTATTCTCCGCTCCGTAGGAAGCATGAGCCAAAAGTGATACGCAGGAAGATCAAAGTTGCAGGTGCCGGCGGGGATACTGTTTCGCTGCTTGACCGCATTCAACAGTTCGTTGTAACGCAGCTCGTGCCCTATGACGTTGTCGAACCGGCGCAGACTCTGAAGGATGTTGCGGATGTTCTCGAGGACATCCGAAAGCCTGCCCTGGTCAACGTTGGGATTGCGCGACAGAGACTCCAAACGGGTTGCGTAACGCTCCAGTTCGTTAATCAGCTCTTTTTTCAGATCCGCCCTGCTCAACACGGACTGAACGGCGATGATGCACTCCAGCGTATTGCGGCTTGACCACGGGTCGCCGGAGTTGAGATGAAACTGTGCGCGCTCGAAAAGATGCTCGAGCCGTAGGAATGAACGGATTCGCTCGCTTAAGGGCTGCTCGTAAATTACCCTTTCGCTGGCTGGATCCGGCTTGGGTTGGGCATTCACCGAGATCCCCGAATTGCGGCTGATGGCCGATTCTTTCATCTATTGGCCCCTTGCCGCAACACTCCGCGCGATTGTGCGGTAGAACCGATCGAGTTTTCCGACGCGCTCGGACAGATCCCGAAGCGAGCCGCGGTTCTCGATAACGTCGTCGGCCCGCGCAAGCCGCTCTTCGCGCGGGAGCTGGGCGGACATGATGTCTCTGATTTCCTTTTCCGAGCTGCGGTCGCGCTCCACGGCGCGCGCAATCTGCAAGGATTCGGGCGCGTCGACCACCAGCACTCGGTCGACCAGGTCTGTCTGCTCGACCTCGAGAAGTAACGGTATCACCAACACAACGTAATCGTGATTGAGCTCCGCGACCTTTTCCTGCATTCGTCTGCGGATTTCCGGGTGAAGCAGCTTCTCCAGTTCCCGCCGCAGCTCGGGTCGTGCGAACACGAGCTCGCGCAGCGTTTTTCGATCAAGCCGCCCCGTTTCTTCCAGCACCTCGCGGCCGAACTTTTTCACGATGGCTTCCAGCGCGGTTTCCCCTGGTTCGACTACTTCCCGAGCGACCGCGTCTGCGTCGATGACGGGAACACCCAGTTGTTCAAAACAGCGGGACACTGCCGACTTTCCGCTGGCTATTCCCCCGGTGAGCCCCACTATCAGCTGCCTCTTCATCGGACTGCGTGAATTCGCTTGCTTCATATGATCTCATGGCCAGGACGCGTGGGCCCCGTTGCCAAGATACCAGGCGATGATTCGATCGCCCCAGATGAGGCTGATCCAACCCGCCAGCGCCAGGTATGGGCCGAAGGGTATCGGCACTTCTCGACTTTGACCTTTGAACGCCATCAGCGATATGCCCACGAGTGCGCCGAGTACCGAAGAGAGCAAAATCGTCAACGGCAGGCTCTGCCACCCGCCCCACGCGCCCAGCATCGCCAGAAGCTTGAAATCCCCGTAGCCCATGCCCTCCTTACCGGTCAGCAGCCGGAACGCCTGATATACGATCCACAATATGCCGTAACCGCACATCGCCCCGACAACTGCGTCCCACAGCGGAACCACAACAGCGAAGAGGTTGAACGCCAGTCCTGCCCACAGAACCGGCAGCGTAATCGAGTCGGGCAACAGCTGCGTATCCAGATCAATGAAGCTCAAAGCGATGAGTGACCAGGTAAGCAGCAGTACCGCCAGGGTTTGCATGCTTACGCCGAACTTCCAGGCGACCACCAGGGACATCAGGCCTGCCAGCGCTTCCACCGCCGGATAACGCAATGGAATGCGCCAGCCGCACGCCGCGCAGCGGCCGCGAAGCGCCAGATAGCTGAGAACAGGAATGTTTTCCAGCGCGCGGATAGGATGCCCGCACGACGGGCAGCGGGACCCGGGACTCGCCAGATCGTAGCGGTCCCCGGGCTCGGCAGTCGGATTTTCGTCGGAAACATACTCCCGGCACTGCTCGCGCCAGTCTCGCTGCATCATGATTGGAAGGCGGTGCACGACGACGTTCAGAAAGCTGCCGACCACCAGACCGACCAGAGCGACGAACAGGAGAAACATGCCCGGATTGTCCCGCAGATAATCAATCAGGAACATGGGACGAGGACGAGCGAATCTCCTCGAAGGGAGTCAAAAACCCTTCGAGGAAACTTCACGGGTCTGCGCGTAGCGCGTCGGCGGCGGGGTCCGGGACAAGCCGGATCAGACCACCTGACCCATTTTGAAGATCGGAAGATACATGGCGATGACCAGTCCTCCGATGAGCACGCCGAGAACCGCCATGATTATCGGCTCCATCAGGCTGCTCATGGC
>DATIPL010000527.1:0-3599 GCA_035471965.1 Gammaproteobacteria bacterium | reverse complement strand
GGGCGTGACTCCAAAGCGGCCGGAGGCCACCTGCTTTATGTTGGAGTTGCGCTCGTTTCCGTAGCGGCTCGGATCTTCCCCGCCTTCGCCGGAGTTGGACCGCCCGCCGAGCCTGTTCATGGCTACCGCCAGGGTTTCGTGGGCCTCCGGGCCCAGGGCCCCCAACGACATGCCCGCGGTATCGAAACGCGGGTAAAGCGATTCCGCCGGCTCCACCTCGTCGATGGGGATTGGTTTGATACCTTCCCGCAGCTTGAGCAGATCGCGCAGCATTGACACCGGCCGCTCGTTCACCACGCGGGCGTAGGCCTTGTACTTCTCGTAGTTTCCCTCGGAGACCGCTTCCTGCAGCGATGCCACTACGTCGGGGTTGTAGGCGTGGTACTCACCACCGTGAACGTACTTCAGCAGGCCGCCCTGCAGGATCGCCTTACGCCGGTTCCATGCCTGCCACGCCAGGCGCCTGCGGTCTTGGTCCAGGTCGTCGAAGTTCATCCCCTGGATCCGGCTGGTGGTGCCTTCGAAGCAAAGCTTCACCACCTCGTCGTGCAGCCCGACGATTTCGTAGAGCTGGGCGCCGCGGTAGCTGGTGATGGTGGAGATACCCATCTTCGAGGTGATCTTGTAAAGGCCTTTATTGATGCCTCGCCGGTAGTTGGTTCCGGCCTGAGAGGAGTCGACCGCGGCAATCTGGCCGCTGCGTATCAGGTCGTTGATCAGCTCGAAAGCGAGGTACGGGTAGATGGCGGTGGCGCCGTAGCCGATGAGCACGGCGAAATGATGCGGATCCCTCGCGGTCGCCGTCTCAACAACGATATTCGCATCGCAGCGCAGCCCCTCCCGGATAAGGCGGTGATGCACGGCTCCGGTGGCGAGCAGGGCATGGACCGGGAGCTTGTCGCGGCTCAGCGCCCGGTCCGAGAGCACCAGCACCAGACGCCCGTTGCTGATGGCATCGACGGCGCGCTCGCAAATGTCCTCTATGGCTGACTTGAGCGGTGTCTCCGCGGGATAGTTCAGGTCGATGCGCTGGTGCCTGAAGGCCGGCTCGTCCATGGCAAGCAGAGTGCCGAACTTTCCTTCCGAAAGCACCGGCGAGCTCGCCACCAGTCGCGTCACCTGGCTCGCTCTTTCACGAAAGGGATTGCCCTCGCCGGCAAACGAGGTCTCCAGCGACATCACGATCTGCTCTCGCAGAGGATCGATGGGTGGATTCGTGACCTGGGCGAACTGCTGGCGGAAGCTGTCGTAGAGGGACCGGATCTGCCGGGACAATACCGGTATGGGCGTATCGTCGCCCATGGAACCTACTGCTTCCTGGCCCGACTCTGCGAGCACGCGAACCACCTGATCCAGCTCTTCGAAAGTGACCATGAAAAGCTTCTGATGCACGCGGAGCTCATCGCGATTGAGCGGCCGCGTGGTAAGCGGCTCGCCCTCGAGATTGGACTTGAGCTTCTGCTTGTAGGTCTTGATCCATTCCCGGTAGGGATGCCGGCGCTTAAGTCGCGCATCCACATCCTCCGGCAGCAGCAGCTCTCCGGTTTCCGTATCGGCCGCCAGCATTTCGCCGGGCTTCAGTCGCCCCTTGGTTTCCACTTCCTCAGGCGCGTAGTCGTAGACGCCGATTTCGGAGGCCAGGGTGATGTGGCGGTCGCGCGTAATGACGTAGCGGGCCGGTCGCAGCCCGTTCCTGTCCATGACGCACGCCGCGTGCCTTCCGTCGGTGAGCACGATGCCCGCGGGTCCATCCCAGGGTTCCATGTGCATGCGGTTATATTCGTAAAAGGCCTTCAGATCCGCGTCCATGGTGTCGACGTTTTGCCACGCCGGCGGAATCAGCAGCCGCATGGCGCGGAAAATATCCATGCCGCCCTGGACCAGGGTCTCGAGCATGTTGTCCAGGCTGCAGGAGTCGGAATCTCCCTCCGACACCAGCGGGCGCACGTCGTCCATGTTCTCGATCAGCGGAGTATCGAACTTATAGCTCCGCGCGTGGGCCCAGTATCGGTTGCCCTGAATGGTGTTGATCTCGCCGTTGTGGGCAAGCAGCCGGAAAGGCTGCGCCAGCCGCCATTCCGGCCAGGTATTGGTGGAAAACCGCTGATGGAACACGCAAAGCGAGCTGCTCAGGTTTCCGTCCTCGAGGTCGAGATAGAACTTGGGCAGGTTCTCCGCCATCACCAGGCCCTTGTAGGCGATGACCCGGGAAGACAGGCTCGGCACGTAGAAGGTGTCGTCTCCTTCAATCGCCTTTTCGCTGCGGCGCCGGGCGACGAACAGCCGACGCTCGAAGTCGGCGCCGTCCAGGCCGTCCGGCGCGCCTACGAAAAGCTGTTCGATGCGCGGCAGGCTCCGCAGCGCTTCTTCGCCGCAGACCGATGGGTCGGTCGGTACCTCGCGCCAGCCGATGATATCGAGAGACTGGCGGCGCAGCTCCTGTTCCAGTCGCTCCCTTGCGTTCGCAGCGCGTTCCGCGTCCTGATTCAAAAATATCATTCCCGCCGCGTACTCGGCGGGCAGAGCGAAGCCCCGTTCATCGGCAGCGGCGGCCAGAAACTGTGTCGGCTTCTTGAGCAGCAGCCCGCAGCCATCGCCGGTCTTGCCATCCGCCGCTACCGCGCCCCGGTGGGTCAATCGCGCCAGCGAGTTCACCGCGGTGCTGACCAGCCAGTGGCTCTCCTGCCCGTCCATTTGCGCAATCAGCCCGAAGCCGCAGCTGTCGTGCTCGAATGCGGGGGAGTAAAGACCCTTGAGCTCTGCTTTGAGGTTCAAATTGTCGTTCTCCTCGTTGCTTGAGTCTCGGCTCAGACGCCGCCCGCGGCCGCCAGCTCGCCGGAGCACACAGGCGGGGAAGTTTATTGGGCATCGGTGCGAGCGGCAGCTTCTGCTGCCGGGCGCCATCGCGATTCCCGCCCGCCGAAGCGTTCCGCCGAATAGCGGCCCGCGGTTTCAGCGACTTTAGGGAGTTTTGTGCGGGCAAAAGGATAAAAAGTATATCGCCGGGTCGTCGGCCTGTCACCGGGCCTGGTTTGTGCGGACGAGACGGCATGGCGTGCCGCCGTCCTCTGGTGGCAACGGAATCGGCGAATCCGCTCGGCCGCTTTCAGGTGAGTCGCGAGGGATCGAAGATGCGTCCGTGCTCGGCGATGGCAAAGCGATCCGTCATCCCGGCGATGTAATCGGCTACCGCCCGCGCGCGCCCGCTTTCGCCCAGCTTCCGCTCCAGCTCTTGAGCGCGTCCTCTCGCATCGGGAGGCAGCAAACGGTCATCGTGCATGAATCCGTCGAACAGCTCGCGCACGACTCTCGCCGCCTTGGCCGTCATGCGGTGAACCCAATAGTGACGATAGACGTGCTGGCGCAAGAAACGTTTGAGCTCCAGGTGCCGTTCGCGCATCGAGTCGCTGAAACGCACCATTGGCGCATTACAGGCGCGAACGTCATCGACGCACCCGGGGCCAAATGACTCAATCGTGCATCGACTCGCCGTCAGCACGTCGGTCACCAGATGATTGATCATGCGCCTGATGACTTCGTGCACTACCCGCCGATGAGGCAGCCCCGGCCACTGTTTTTCGACCTCCTGGTAGCTCTCT
>DATIPL010000526.1:0-5041 GCA_035471965.1 Gammaproteobacteria bacterium | reverse complement strand
GAAGATCACGCCGGAATCGACCCAGTGTCCGAGTGAAAGCGTGATCACTCCCGCGCCCAGCAGGACGTAAATAAGAACGTTGTGAAATTGAGCGAGAAGTCTGCTCCAGACGCTTCGGCTTCGCGGCGGCGGCAAATGATTCAAGCCATAGCGCCCGGCGCGGGCGACGGCCTCGGGCTCGCTCAATCCATGTCGCGAAGTACCGAGAGCAGTCAAGACCCCGTCTGTGGTTTGCGCATGCCACGGCCGGTCACCGCCGTTCTGCTTTGGATCGCGGGCGGTTATGGATTCGGGCGAGCGCGGCGTTCCTGACAAAGGTGCTGAGCCAGCGGCGATACTATCGCGCCTTGCGGTGGACGGCGACGCGTCTTCTCCCCGTGCGACATTCCGGTCAATCCCGGTGCCGCCGGGCCGGACCCTTTGGAACAATCTCAACGGAATTATTGCGCGTGGACGTAGCGCCCGGGCGCATCGTCCAGGGGCGTGAAGCCGGTGGACGGCGCGCCCATGATGGGTGGATCGACGGACTTCGAGGAGAGTTTTTCGAGCCAGCGCTGCCATTCGGGCCACCACGAGCCTTTACGGCCCGGCGTCGACTCCAACCATGCCTCCGGGCTCACGTATCGATCGCCCTCGGTGCTGGTGGAGATCTGGTAGCTCCGCCTCGGGTGATCCGGCGGGCTGACGATGCCGGCGTTGTGCCCGCCGCTGGTCAGCACGAAGGTCACCTCCGGCGCGTCGGAAAGTAGATGTATCTTGAACGCGGAACGCCAGGGCACGACGTGATCCGTGACGGTGCCGACTGCGAAGATGGGAGCGCGGACATCGCTCATGCTGACCGGACTGCCCCCGACCTCATAGCGCCCGCGGGCGAGCTCGTTATTCAGAAACAGCTTTCTCAGATACTCGGAGTGCATGCGGTAAGGCATCCGGGTCTGGTCGGCATTCCAGGACATCAAGTCGCTGGGCTCGTCTTTCTCGCCGAGGAGATAAGTCCGCACCATCCGCGACCAGATCAAATCGTTGGAGCGCAGAAGCTGAAACGCGCCGCCCATGTGCTTGGAGTCCAGGTAGCCCTGGTTCCACATCAGGCTCTCGAGGAAATTGATCTGCCCTTCGTTGACGAACAGCATCAGCTCGCCGGCTTCGGTGAAATCGAGCTGCGTGGTGAGCAGCGTGAGGCTTTTCAGGCGTTCGTCGCCGTCTCTCGCCATGGCGGCGGCGGCGATGCCCAGCAGCGTTCCCCCGAGGCAGTATCCCGCCGCGTGGATTTTCTCGCCGGGGACGATGGCCGAGATTGCGTCCAGCGCGTCCATCACGCCGAGGCTCCTGTAGTCCTCCAGACTGAGTTCGCGATCCTCCGATCCCGGGTTTTTCCATGAAATCATGAACACGGTGAAGCCTTTCTCGACGAGGAAGCGGACCAGGGAGTTGTGCGGCGACAGATCGAGGATGTAGTACTTCATGATCCATGCCGGAACGATGAGCAGCGGCTCGGGGTGAACCTTATCGGTCACAGGCGCGTACTGGATCAGCTCCATCAGCCGGTTTCGATGCACCACCTTGCCCGGAGTGACGGCAACGTCCTTACCGACCTCGTACTGCAAATCCCTGTCGCGACCGCCGCCCGATGAGATGTCCTCGGCGAGGTGATTCATCCCCCTCACCAGATTCTGGCCGCGCTCGCGCAGCGTGGCCTCGATGACCTCGGGATTGGTCCAGGCGAAGTTGGACGGCGAGAAGACATCGAGAACCTGGCGAGTGGTGAACTCGACGATGTCCTCGGAGCGCCGGGAAACGCCCGGCACCTCGGTGGCGGCGTTGTGCCACCACTGCTGTGTCAGAAGAAAGGACTGGTAAAGAAAGTTGTAGGGCCACTTTTTCCATTCGGGCGCGGAAAAACGTCGATCCTGCGGCAGCGGTTCGATGCAGGCCGGCGAATCCGGACAGCGGGCACATTCGCCGGCGTAGTGCGCCAGGGTTGCCCACTTTCTCCAGGCTTTCTCAGCCAGCTGGACCTGCTTGCCCGGGGACGTCGACAGATGCAGCAACCAGTCGGAATACGCCGCGAGTATGACCTGCGGCGAAATTCCGCCGGTCAACTGGGCAAACCCGGCGTTTAGCTTGCGGTCGATGGCGTTGGTAATGTCGCGCTCAAAGAGCGGCCGGCCGAGATATGCGGATACCGCCGACTCTTTCTCGGCGCATTCCAGGCATTCCCGTTCCTTCACGGGCGCCGGCAAAACCGGGCGCCCGGGGCGCGTTTTCCGCGTGCCGGGCGCCCTGCCCGATGTCTTGCTTGCTTTCGTTTGCTGCATGGTGGCCACGGGGCGAATCTTCGGACCGTAGACTTTCGAAATCGCGTTCAGCTTTCGGCGGAGCCGGTGTCTTCGCCCGCTTTACGCTGCAGCGGAGCCCAGGTCTCGTTCATGATCCGGGTGGTCAGCTCCATCAGCGTTCTCGCGCTGTGGGCGTATTCCTCGGACGCTTCGCGGAACCAGTTTTGCTGCAGCTCGGTGGCTTCTTTCCAGTCCTTGCATTTTCCGAGCTTGCGGCTCAGCTCGGCGTCATGCTCGAGCCGCTTGTTGATGAAGTCGGTGATTTCCTGGTTCAAGGTCACGACGCCGCGCAGGTAAGCGCTGCCGGCCTCGCCGAGGGTCCCGGCCATCTCCGTGTTGAAGCTCGGAAGCGCCGGACTGGCGCTCGCTCCGGCTCTGGACGAAGCGGCGCTTTGACTTTTACTGGGGGGTGACATCGAGTTTCCTCCTTCTGCATTCGTGAGTGTCGTTGGCGTGCTGAGTCGAGTCCCGGACCCGGAACCGACCGCCTAGCCTTAGACTGAATCTGATTCCTTTTTGTTTCGTCCGGGTTGATCCAGATCACGGGGACGCGGCTGCGTCTCGAGGGGGCGCGACGCCGCCGGTACCGCGCCGGCCGAGGGCGCCGGAGGATTGCATTTGACCGCGACTCAATCGGTTACGCCGGATGAGCAGACTCAGGCGCGCCTCCTCAGGCGGGGTGTAGCCTGCGTCTCAAGAAAGCGCACGCCGCGTCGAATTCAGCCTTTGACGCCGGACCCTCGAGGCGGGCGCGGGCAAAGCTGTGGGGCATGGCTTCGGCGAATCGGTACTCGGCCTCATTCCCCGCTTCGCGCAGGCGCCGGTAGTAAAGATGTCCTTCGTCGCGCAAGGGGTCGAACTCCGCGGTATGCACGAAAGCCGGAGGAAGACCCGAGAGATCGTCGGCTCTGAGCGGCATCGCGTAGCCGTCCGGATGGCGGCGCCGTTCTCCCAGATACGCCTCCAGGAAATGCTCCATCTCGTCGCGGGTGAGCAGCGGCGATTCGGCGTTGTCGACGTAAGACTCGCGCGTGGTGTCGGTGTCCGTGACCGGGTAAAGCAGCGCCTGGGCGGCGATTTTCGGGCCTTTGCGGTCGCGCGCGGCGAGGCAGACGGCGGCGGCCAGATTGCCGCCGGCGCTGTCGCCGCAAACGGCTATCCGCGACGGGTCGATCCCGAAGGCGCCGGCATGACCCGCCACGTGTTCGAGGGCCGCGTAGCTGTCGTCGAACGCCGCGGGATAGGGGTGTTCCGGGGCGCGTCGGTAGTTGACGCTGACCACCAGCGCGCGGGCGCCCCGGGCGAGCCCCCAGGCGATGGTGTCCTGGGTGTCCAGATCTCCCAGCACCCAGCCGCCGCCATGAAGATAAATGACGCACGGGTATGGCTTTTCGAACTCGGGCATGTACCAGCGAAGCGCAAACTCGCGATCGGGCAGGCTGAGTGCCTCGTCCCAGACCGACATCCCGGCAGGGCGGGGATGATTGTTCTTGAGACAGAATTCGCGCCAGACGCGACGCCGATCCTCGATGGAATCCGCGGCCGGAACCGTGGCCAGCCGGGCAAGAAAGTCCTTGAGTTCGGGATGAATCACGGGGCATTGAAGGTGCAGAAGATGGTTCTTGAACAGGTGATTTGCTGTGGCATTACGGAAAGTGACAAGTAACACGTGACATGTAACACGTAACAAGAGGGATATTCTTTCATGCCACGTGTTACGTGTTACATGTCACTATTCCTCCAGCCAGAGATCGAAATCAGACTCGATGAACGCTGCGTCATCGCTGTCCCGCTCGAAGGCGCAGGGCGCGGGGGTTTTCAGCAGCGGTGTCACGGAAGGATCCAGATCGATGATTGCTTCCAGCGGATACTCGCCGACGTTGTTCGGATCGTCGACGTACTCCTGGGGCTCATCACCGCTGAAGAACTTCCATCCGCTGTCGCCGGGGCGCTGAGGATCATCCCGGTACATGAAGCGGACCTTGCGGCCTTCCTCGGTTATCCGCTTGCTGGCGAAGGCGGTTGTGCCGCCAAAGTCGTTGGAGATCGTCGGGCCATGTTTCGCCATCTTGACTGTTGAATACCGTGATGCGAGACGCCAAGTGGATCGACGCTCGCTGTCGGGTGCACTGTGCGCACCGGAAGTAACACGTAACATGTGACACGTAACAAGAAAGATATGCGTGAGGGGATTTTGGTCCGATTGCCTATGCCTTCTTACTTGAACCTATCTCAAAATTGCTGCGCTTGCCGATACGGCGTTAATAACAGGCTCGAAATGCTCATTTACTGGCGTGTAAACTCCGCTTTCTCGCCTGTTTTTGCCTTGTCTCGCCTGCGCTCGCTAATTTTGAGATAGGTTCTTGTCACTTATCACATGTCACATGTCACTGGTAGCGTCCGAAGGATTCACGACGAAGGATACGAAGCACGCATCACGCATCACCGATAATTTCTTTCTTCTTCGTCGTCGCGAACTCCAGCATCCGTTTCACCGGCACGGCCGCGCGCCGGCGGACGGGTTCCTCGATCAGGATCTCGTTGTCGCCGCTTTCGAGCACCTGCACCAGATTGCGCAGGCCGTTCATGGCCATCCACGGACAGTGGGCGCAGCTTTCGCAGGTGGCGCCCTCTCCGGCGGTGGGGGCTTCCAGCAGGGTCTTGTCCGGCGCGTATTCCTTCATCTTGTGGAAGATACCGCG
>DATIPL010000525.1:0-1877 GCA_035471965.1 Gammaproteobacteria bacterium | reverse complement strand
GAAGGCATGAAAGCAGAATAATATCGATCGGCGACCTGGTTGAAAGTGTCATAATCGCTGAGCGGGACTTCACTGTAGGCCCCGGACCCATAAAAAGGATCTCTAGAGGCGCCGAATTGTGATTCAAGGTCTCTGAAGGGAGACCGCCGATGGATCGGGATTCTTTCTGGCTGAGCGATGAGCAACTTGGTCGACTTGCGTTGCTGTTGCCGAGGGACACGCGGGGCGTTCCGAGGGTCGATGACCGCCGAGTGATCTCAGGTATCGTGCATGTGCTGAAGTCGGTCGGGTGCTGGGCCGACGCGCCGCCGGTCTACGGTCCGAAGAGAACGCTCTGTAATCGCTTCGTGTGCTGAGCCGCCAAGGACGTGTGGACGGACATCTTCCATGCCCGGGCGCCGGCGGGCGGCTCGCCGGCCGAAGTGCTGATCGACAGCCGGCGGTCAAGGCGCATCGCTGCGCCGCCGGTGGAAAAGGGGGGAGCGCACGCAGGCAATCGGCCGTTCCCGTGGCGGGCGCACGACCAAGATCCATGCCCTGACGGACAGCGAATGCCGACCCCTGGCTTTCCTGCTGACCGGCGGCCAGGTGGCTGACTGCACGGACGCAGATACCCTGTTGGAGCACATGCCGGCGACCTCGATCCTGCTTGGGGACAAGGGCTATGACAGCAATGCCGTCCGCCGCAAGGTCGAGGGCATGGGGGCGGCCCCCAACATCCCGCCCAAGGTCGACCGCCGCTGGAAGAACTGTTTCTCCCCCATCCTCTATCGCGGCCCCAACGCCATCGAGCGTAGGTTCGGACGCATCAAGGACTTCCGCCGGGTAGCAACCCGATACGACAGGCTGGCTCGAAACTTCCTCGCTGCCGTCTGTCTTGTCGATACAATCTGCTACTGTTTATGAGTCCGGAGCCTAATACCCGGTCAAATCTGGGCCGCTTAGGGTCATTTCCAGTCGTCCGCCGGGAGTGGCCTCAATGTCTGCTTTGGGTCATTTCCGGACGTGGGCCAGGAGTGTCCGCCATGTTCGGTTTCGGGGGTAAGCCAGACCTGCCGGCCTAGGTTTGAGAACGTTTGAAAATAGCCAATATCCGTCTTGATTTGGTCAATATGTCCGTCGCTCTTAGACTTTCTAGTTTGGTCCGGGCGGCTCGCGACTTTACGGGTCGGAGTTTGGGCCTATACTCGGGAGTGATGCTAATCGTAGGGGTTGGGCGCGGTTCTGTGTTTCTCGCGCGGCCGCAACCCAAGGGGCGATTCGAGGGATACAACAATGAAGTTCTTGCTTAAGACGACCTCTGCGCTAACGCTCGCTTTTCTCGCGTACAGCGCGGCTTACGGGGCGGAGCCCGCTCCTAATGGCATCGCCTACCCGGACGGCTGGCAGGACTGGGCCGCAGTGGCGGTCAGCTATCGCACAGATAACCAGACAATACGCGTGATCCTGGGGAACGACGTGGCTGTGGCGGCAGCACGAAACGGCCAGACGAATCCCTGGCCTGACGGGGCCATCCTGGGCAAAGTTGTCTGGAAGGAGACCGATCTTCCCGGCTGGGCGGCCGCCAAGGCGCCCGGGACGTTTGTGCACGCCGAGTTTATGTTAAAGGACGCAGCGAAGTACGCGGCGACGGCGGGATGGGGCTGGGCTCGCTGGAAAGGAGCCGACCAGACGCCGTACGGAGAGAACGCGGACTTCGCCCAGGAATGCATCGGCTGCCACACGCCGATGGCGGATCGCGATTACGTCTTCACCGATCCGGCGGTATTGCCGAAGCACTGAGCGGCGCGGACCGATCAGCTCATCGACCTCAAAGCACACCTCAAGTCCGTCTTGGGTCATTTCAAGACGCGGACCGGGAGCGGCGTCAATGTCTG
>DATIPL010000524.1:0-15184 GCA_035471965.1 Gammaproteobacteria bacterium | reverse complement strand
ATCGAATATCGAATATCGAATACCGACTGCCTCCGGTCTTCGGCCTGCTGCCTGCTGTCTCGCGCATCCGGCCTGATATAATTCCGCGCCTTTTTGAGCGCTTTTTTCCCATGAGCACCGAGCAAGACTACGTCGCCTGGTTCCGAAACTCCGCGCCGTACATCAACGCCCACCGAAACCGGATCTTCGTCATCCAGTTCGACGGCGAGGTCATCGGATCGGAGCAATTCGCCGGCGTCATCCACGACATCGCGTTGCTCAACAGCCTGGGGGTGAGGCTGGTGATCGTTCACGGGGCGAGACCGCAGATCGCGCAGCGGCTCAGCGCTTCGGGCCTCGCGCCCGCCTACGCCAGCGGAATGCGGGTGACCGACGCCCGGGCCCTCGAGGTGGCCAAAGAAGTCGTGGGCGCGCTGCGCCTGGAGGTGGAGTCGCGACTCTCCATGGGGCTGCCCAACTCGCCCATGGCGGGAGCGCGAATCCGGGTGGTGTCGGGAAATTTCGTCACCGCCCGCCCCCTCGGTGTCCGCGATGGCGTGGACTTTCGCTATACCGGCGAGGTGCGCCGAATCGACGCCGACGCGATTCGATCCAATCTCGAATCGGGCGCCGTGGTGCTGCTGTCTCCGCTCGGCTGCTCGCCCACGGGGGAAGTGTTCAACCTCCTCGCCGAAGACGTCGCCACGGCGGTGGCCATCGATGTGCACGCCGCCAAGCTGTTGTTTCTGGGCAAAGCCTCGTCGCTCGCGCCTGAATCCGGGCCGATGCCCTCGGAACTCAGCCTGGTCCAGGCCAGCGAGGCCCTGGCGCGGCTTCGCAAGTCCCTGCCTCCCGACGATCCGGGACTGGCGCAGCTCACCCACGCGGTTCGCGCCTGCAGGAACGGCGTCAGCCGGGTGCATCTGCTGGACCAGAACATCGACGGCGCAATATTGCTGGAGCTGTTCACCCGCGACGGGGTCGGCACCATGGTGAATGCCGACGCCTATGACACCATTCGGCGCGCCAGCGTGGATGATGTCGGTGGAATCATCGAATTGATCCAGCCGCTGGAGACTCAGGGCGTGCTGGTGCGCCGCTCGCGGGAAAAGCTGGAAATGGAAATCCGGCATTTTCACGTGGTCGAGCGCGACGGCGCCGTTGTCGCCTGCGCCGCCGCCTACCCGTTCGACGAAGGCAAAGTGATGGAGCTGGCCTGCCTCGCGGTGCGCGACGACTATCGAAACGGCGGCCGTGGCGATGCGTTGCTCAACGCCGTGGAAAGCGAGGCGCGCAGTTTCGGCGCGGAGCAGCTTTTCGTGCTCACCACGCAGACCTCACACTGGTTCAAGGAACGCGGCTTCGTAGACAGCGCCATCGAAAATCTCCCGGTGGAGCGAAAATCGCTTTACAACTATCAGAGAAATTCGAAGGTGCTGGTGAAAGCGTTGTGATTCGAATATCGAATGTCGAATATGGAATATCGGTAGGTGGTAGACGGTAGATGGCAGGTGGGGGCGGGAATCTGCAACTCTGTGCTCCCCATCTACCATCTACCATCTACCGTCTACCGGCTACCATCTACCGGCTACCATCTGCTCTCTTAATAAGAACCGCGTTGAATTGATATTTACGCTCCCCTCTCCATCTCCTCCGCAATCGTCTCCAACGCCTTACCCGGATCCTCGGCTTCCGTGATCGGCCGGCCGATGACCAGATAGTGGGCGCCGAGGCGGGTCGCCTGCGCCGGCGTCATGACCCGCTTCTGATCCCCTCTGGCCGAGCCGGCGGCACGGATCCCCGGAGTCACGCGGAGAAAGTCGTCCGAGACGCGGCCTTTGAGGTCTTCGAGCTCCCGGGGCGAGCAAATCGCGCCGTCGAGCCCCGCCTGCTCGGCGAGCCGCGCCAGCTCGATCACACGGGTCCCGGGCGAACCGGCTAGGCCGATTTCCGCCAGGTCCTCTGCGTCCAGGCTGGTCAGGATCGTGACCGCGGTGAGCAGCGGCCGGGCGGTCGACGCCTCCACCGCCTCCCGCGCGGCTTCCATCATCCTGCGCCCGCCGGTCGCGTGAACGTTGACCATCCACACTTCGAGCGCGGCAGCAGCGCGGCATGCGCCGGCAACGGTGTCGGGAATGTCATGGAACTTGAGATCCAGAAACACGCCGAAACCCCGGTTCTGCAGCGCCTCCACCACCCGGGGCCCGATGCGGGTAAACAGCTCCTTGCCCACTTTCACCCGGCAGAGACGCGGGTCCAGGCTCGACGCCAGCGCCAGCGCATCCTCCTGGGTGGAGACATCCAGCGCGACGATGATGCGGGGAGGTTTTGGAGGCATTAGCGTCCCTATGAGGAATTCGGTCGTGGATCAGTTCGGATTCGTAGACGAATCGTATGTCGTATGTCGAAAGATGGTAGGTGGTAGATGGTATATGGGGGCGGGTCAATCAAGCTCTCTTCTCCACTCATCCCATCTACCATATTCCATCTACCATCTACTCCCCCTCAACGCCCTTGATGGGCAGGATTGTATTCCAGTGCTTGCAGCTCGGGCACTGCCAGTGGAGCGACTTTGCGGGAAAACCGCAGTGCGTGCATTTGTAGACCGGCCGGTCCTGGAGCAGCTCGCTGGTCAAATCTTTCAAAATGCGCAGATGCTGGGTCGATCCCTCATTCGCCTCCTCCAGCTCGAGCTGAAGGAGTCGATCCAGACCCCGCACGGAGGTGCGCCGGGAAAGCTGGTTGGCCATGAACTCGATGGCCGAGTGAACGCCCTGCTCCTTCTGCCGGATCTCGGCCAGCGCCAGGGTCGCGGTGATCCAGCCGTAGCGGTCCATCAGCCGGCACAGGTACGAGTCGACATCCGCGAAACGGCCGAGGGCGCTGTAGCATTTGTGGATGCGTTCGACGGTCTCCGGCAGATAGTCGGGGTTCTGCTCCTCGATGCGCTGGTAAGCGCGAATGGCGCGCTCATAATCCTTGCTCTGAAACAGGATATCGCCTTCCAGCAGGCTCGCGCGCACGCAGCCCCGGTGTGAATCCAGCGCCTTCTGCACCGCCTTGAGCGCGTTCCGGGGGTTTCCCGAATGCCGCTCCTGCTCCGCCAGCTCGCAGTGGTAATGGGCGATCACGCCTCCGAGCTGGTTGCCGGTCAGTTTCTCCATTCTGCGCGCGGAGACGATGGCTTTGTCCCAGTCTTTCTCCTGCTCGTAGATGTCAATGAGCTGGCGCAGCGCCTGCACCCGGTACGCGTCCGTCTCCGCAAGCTCCTGAAACAGGTCCTCGGCCCGGTCCAGCAGCCCCGCGCTCAGGTAGTCCTGGCCGAGCTCCAGCAGTGCTTCGTTGCGCTGTTCCGGGCTCAAGCTGTCCCGGGCGATCAGGTTCTGATGGATGCGGATGGCGCGATCCACCTCTCCGCGGCGCCGATAGAGGTTGCCCAGCGCGAGGTGAGTCTCCACCGTCTCGCTGTCCACCTCGAGAACTTTGATGAAGACCTCGATGGCCTTGTCGGGTTGCTCGTTGAGGAGATAGTTGATGCCCTTGAAGTAGTCGGATCGCAGGCCGTTCGACGACCTGCTGACGCCGTTACGCCCGCCCACGTGGCGCGCCAGATACCAACCCGATGCCGCCGCGACCGGAAGCAACAGCCAGAGAAAATTGAGCGCGTTCACGTGTCGATCCCCGAGTCTCCCAGATCAGCCGGCCCGCGATCGGCCGACCGGAGACGGAAATTAGCATAGCCGGGCCGGGTTTCGAATCGCGTCCTCGGCGCAAAAGAAAAACGGCATGTCCCGCGCCTGCGGAAACATGCCGCTGTTGTCCTGCCCTGCCGCTGCGGAAAAACCGCCGCCCGGCGCACTAATCCGAGTGCAGAGTCCGCCCGTTCAGGCCGCTCAGTCTTCTCCGCCGCCGGCCGCCACCGTTTCCGGCTTCTTGCGCTCGCGCTCGAGCCGCGCCGCATTATCGACGCGCTCCCGCAGCTCCTTCCCCGGCTTGAAGTGGGGCACGTACTTGGCAGGCAGGGAAACCGGCGCGCCCGTCTTCGGGTTGCGCCCTACGCGCCCGGGGCGGAAATGCAGCGAGAAACTGCCGAAGCCGCGTATCTCGATACGTTCACCGTTCGCCAGGCGCTCAGCCATGTGCTCGAGGATCGTCTTGACCGCGAGCTCGACGTCCCGGTACGCAAGCTGGGACTGTTTCTGGGCAATTTGTTCGATGAGTTCCGACTTGGTCATTATCCCGCTCCCCTGACGGTCGGCCGGACGAGAATGCGTTCCCTGCCATTTTCTCCGCGTCCTCATTCGGCACGCGGTCAGGTGATTCCGGTCAACCGGCGATGCGCCCGCGAGGGCACCCGCCGGTTGTCGGCTGCACTCCCGTCAGTTGTTGTTGTCTTCTTCGCCGTGGCTGTCCATCTGCTCCTTGATGATATCTCCGAGGCTCGTACCGCCCGTTCCGGAAGCGGATGTGTATTCCTCGACCGCGGCGGCCTCTTCATCGCTCTCTTTTGCCTTTACGGAGAGTGAGATTGTGCGCTTCTTCCTGTCTACACCTATGAACTTGGCCTCGATGCGCTCACCCACCTTGAGCACGGTGCGCGCATCCTCGACCCGATCCCTCGAGAGCTCCGAGGCACGGAGATTTCCCTCGACGCCGTCCATGAGTTGAATGACTGCGCCCTTGGCATCCACTTCGGCAACTTCGCCTTCGACGATGCTGCCTTTGGGATAGGTGGCGAGGAATGCGGAGAAGGGATCCTTGTCGAGCTGTTTGACGCCGAGGGAAATTCGCTCCCGCTCCGCGTCGACGGAGAGGACAACCGTTTCCAGCTCCTCGCCTTTCTTGAACTTGCGTATCGCGTCGTCGCCGGTATCGTTCCATGAAAGGTCGGACAGATGCACCAGTCCGTCGATACCGCCGTCCAGTCCCACGAATACGCCGAAATCGGTGATCGATTTGATCTTGCCGCTGACGTGGTCGCCCTTCTTGTAGCTGGCGGCGAACTCTTCCCACGGATTCGACGTGCACTGCTTGATGCCGAGCGAAATTCTGCGGCGCTCCTCGTCGATATCGAGAACCATGACCTCGATCTCGTCGCCGAGCTGCACGACCTTCGTGGGATGAATGTTCTTGTTGGTCCAGTCCATCTCGGAAACGTGCACCAGACCTTCCACGCCCTCCTCGATCTCGACGAAGCAACCGTAGTCGGCAATATTGGTGACCTTGCCGAAAATCCGCGTACCCTCGGGATAGCGGCGCGCGATGTCGACCCAGGGATCCGCGCCGAGCTGCTTCAGTCCGAGCGAAACCCGATTGCGCTCGCGATCGAACTTCAGCACCTTGACCTCGATCTCGTCACCGACGTTGACCACTTCGGTCGGATGCTTGACCCGCTTCCACGCCATGTCGGTGATGTGAAGCAGTCCGTCTATCCCGCCAAGGTCGACGAACGCGCCATAGTCGGTGAGGTTCTTGACCACGCCCTTGACGACCGCTCCTTCCTGCAGATTTTCGAGCAGCGCGTCCCGCTCCGCCGAGTTCTCTTCCTCGACCACGGCGCGGCGTGACACCACCACGTTGTTGCGGCGGCGATCAAGCTTGATGACCTTGAACTCGAGCGGCTTGCCCTCGAGATATGAGGTGTCCCGAACGGGACGGACGTCTACCAGCGACCCCGGCAGGAAGGCACGAATATCCGCGATCTCGACGGTGAATCCACCCTTGACCTTGCCGTTGATGATTCCGGTAATCGTTTCGGACTCTTCGAACGCTTCTTCGAGTCGCTTCCACGCCTTGGCGCGTTTGGCCTTTTCTCTCGAAAGCTTGGTGGCGCCGAAGCCGTCTTCCACGGTATCGAGCGCGACTTCCACTTCATCGCCGACATTGACCTCGACGGCGCCCCGTTCGTCCCTGAACTGTTCGACGGGAATGGTGGACTCGGATTTAAGGCCGGCGTTGACGGTGACGTATTCAGGGCCGACTTCCACGACGGTGCCAGTGATGATGGCACCGGGTTTCATCTTCTTTTCTACTTCACTCTGCTCGAGCAGTTCTGCAAAACTTTCCATAAATGTTGAAGGCCAAGGGCTGCCCGATCTCACCAGGTTGATCAAAAGACAACGGACATGCTGCGGTCCCCCGGGCCCGGGCCGCGTCCGCGATGAAAAAAACCGACATTACCATGCGCCGAATTCAGCGACGGGGATCTTTTAGACCACTCGATGTCACGATATCCAGCACGCGGTTAAAGACCGAATCGATATCGTGGCCGCTGGTGTCGACGACGACAGCGTCGTCAGCCGGCTTGAGGGGAGCGACGGCGCGATTCCGGTCACGCTCGTCACGCGTTTGTATCTCCCGCACAAGGGGGGCGAGGCTACCATTTATTCCCTTTGCTATCAACTGTTTATGACGCCTGCGGGCGCGCTCCTCGGCGCTCGCCGTGAGAAAAATCTTCACCGCCGCGTCCGGAAACACCACCGTTCCCATGTCACGCCCGTCGGCGACCAGCCCCGGAGGACGACGGAACGCCCGCTGGCAGCCGATCAGAGCCCCGCGCACCTCGGGGTAGGCGGCCACGATGGAGGCGTCGTTGCCGCAGCGTTCGCTGCGCACCGCGTCGTCCACGTCGCGGCCGTGGAGAAACACCCGCGCGGGCTCGTTTTCAGCTCCGGCCTCGAAGCGGGCCTCGAGCACGGCAGCCAGCTTGGCGACCGCGGCAACGTTTCCCAGA
The DNA here is from genome assembly GCA_035471965.1 of Gammaproteobacteria bacterium. Classification (GTDB taxonomy): domain Bacteria; phylum Pseudomonadota; class Gammaproteobacteria; order HK1; family HK1; genus CAMYJH01. Next base: position 8,472 of record DATIPL010000524.1, on the reverse strand, counting down.
TCCACCCCCGCTTCCCGGGCGGCGAGCGCGGTGAGGCGATAGAGGGCGCCGCTGTCCAGCAGATGAAATCCCAGCCGCCCCGCCAGCCGCCCGCTCACCGTGCCCTTGCCGGATCCGCCGGGTCCGTCGATGGCGATCACCGGCGCATCGGAGCCCCCGCTCACCGGCGCGCTCCGCCCGCTTTGATTTTCAGCCCCGCGGAGGCGGCCAATGGGGCGAATCCGGGAAAGGACGTGTCCACGTTGGCACAGTCGTCGACGACCACCGTTTCCCCGGCGGCCAGGGCGGCCATGGAAAATGCCATGGCGATGCGGTGATCGCCCCGGCTGTCGACGCGGCCGCCTCGCATGCGTCCGCCCCTGATCCGCATGCCGTCGGCGGCCGGCTCGGTCTCTATGCCCAGTCTCTCCAGACCCGCTGCCATGGCGGCGATTCGATCGCTCTCTTTCACCCTCAGCTCCGATGCCCCCGTGACCCGCGTTTCCCCCTCGGCGCAGGCGGCCGCCACGAATACCGCCGGGAACTCGTCGATGGCGAGCGGCACCAGGGATTGCGGCACCTCGATGCCTTTGAGCCTTGATGCGCGAACGCGCACGTCAGCCACCGGCTCGCCGCCCGTATCCCGCCGGTTCTGAAGCTCGATGTCGGCGCCCATCAGGGAAAGGATCTCGATGACGCCGGTTCGGGTCGGATTGACGCCGACGCCCTCGAGCAGCACGTCGCTGCCCCCGGCAATGGAAGCGCCGAGGATGAAGAATGCCGCCGAAGAGATGTCCCCGGGTATTTCCATCTCCGCACCGCGCAGACGCCCGCCACCGCCGACGCAGATCCGCCGCTGGGAAATTTCAACCGGGTGACCGAAAGCCCCGAGCATGCGCTCGGTATGATCCCGCGTCGCGACGGGCTCGACCACGCAGGTCTTCCCTCGAGCGTACAGCCCGGCGAGGAGGAGGCAGGATTTGACCTGGGCGCTGGCCACCGGGAGGGCGTACTCGATGGCGCGCAGCGGTCCGCCGGCGGGGCGAATGTTTATCGGCGGGGTGCCGGAAGCCGCGGTATCGATGCGGGCACCCATTCTGCGAAGCGGATCGGTGACGCGGACCATGGGTCTTCGGCTCAAGGACACGTCGCCGGTCAGGCTGGATTCGAACGACTGCCCGGCGAGAATGCCGGCGAGCAGTCGCATGGCGGTGCCGGAATTTCCCATGTCGAGTGGCGCGGAAGGGGCAGAGAGCCCGCGCAGTCCGACGCCTTCGATCTTCAGGCGCCCGTCGTCGGGACCGTTGACCGTGACGCCCATGGCGCGAAACGCGTTGGCCGTCGCGATCGTGTCCTGGCCCTGAAGAAAGCCGCTGGCCTCCGACGCGCCTTCGGCGATGGCCGAAAGCATGACGAAGCGATGGGAAATGGACTTGTCCCCGGGAACGCGGATGCGGCCTTCGAGTCGACCGCCGGGCTCGACGGTGAAGGTGACGGCATGGCGGGGTGACATGGACGATCAGTGATCCGTGACGCGAGAGGGGTGATGCGTAGATGGTAGAGGGTAGAGGGTATACGGGGAAAGCAGTGTCTTTCGGCTACTCGCTCCCATCTACCCGCTACTATCTACCATCTACCAGCTCCCGATATTCGACATTCGACATTCGATATCCGATATCCGATATCCGCACCCTCACCCATTCTGCGTATATCGATCCCGCAACGCCTTCGCCCGCGTGAACAGCGATTTGATGGCTTCACTGTCGCCGCGGCGAATGGCGTCGATGGCCTCGTCGAGATCGCTGCTGAAATGCTCCAGCGCGTGCACCAGCGCATCGCGGTTGGCGAAACAGATGTCGTGCCACATCTGCGGATCGCTGGAGGCGATGCGGGTGAAGTCACGGAAGCCGCCCGCCGCGTAGCGGAAGATCTCCACCCGCTCCTCCATCCGCCCGAGCACGTCCACCAGGGTGTAGGCGAGCATATGTGGCAGATGCGAGGTGGCGGCGAGCACCTCATCGTGATGCGAGGCGCTCATCTCGGTGATCCGGGCTCCCGTGGCCCGCCACATGGACTTCACTTTCTCCAGCGCATTCGCACGGGTCTCGGCCGCGGGCGTGATGATGACCATGCGGTTTCTGAACAGCCCCTCCATGGAGGCGCCGACGCCGCTGTGCTCGGTGCCGGCAATGGGGTGGGCGGGCACCAGAAAATCGGGCACCTGGCCGAAAGCGTCCTCTGCCGCAGAGATCACGCTGCCTTTGGCGCTGCCCACGTCGGTCACCACGGCGCCGCCGTCGAGATGGCCCTTGAGCGCGCGGAATACGTCCGCCATCGCACCCAGCGGCACCGCCAACACCACCATGTCCGCACCTTTTACCGCCGCCGCGATCTCGGTCTCATAGCGATCGATGACGCCGAGCGCCACCGCCCGCTTCAGGTTCGAGGCGTTGCGGCTCGCACCCACCACCTCGCCGACGAGCTTCTCCCGCCGCAGATCCCGCGCCAGCGATCCGCCGATGAGTCCGACGCCGATGATGCAGAGGCGATCGATCATGGAGTCTGCTGGAAGTTCATGGTGGCGTGGTGAGTTCTACGACTTAGGTTCAAAGATAGGGAAAGTGATTCGTGATTAGTGATTAGTAATTAGCAGTCAGTGCTGAACATCACCCGCATCTTCAACTTACACGCCACTAATCACCAATCACTAATCACTCTCTTCAACGCTTGGATGAAGCGATCGTTCTCCTCCTCCGTCCCCACGGTCACGCGGATGAAATCCGGCATCCCGTACTCGGCAATCGGCCGCACGATGACGCCTTCTTTCAGCAGGGCTGAAAAAATCTCCGCGCCGGGCCTGGGCATGCGCGCGGCAAGGAAATTTCCCGCGGAGGGAATATAAGCGACGTCGAGGTCGTCGAAAGCTCCGGTCAGCTTCTTCATCCCACTTCGATTCACCTCGATGCTCCTTTCCAGATGCGCGCGATCGCCGAGCGCCGCTTCCGCAGCCGCCAGCGCCATGGCGTTGACGTTGAACGGCTGGCGCACGCGGTTGAGCACGTCGGCCACCTGCGGGTCCGAGACCGAGTATCCCACCCGCAGGCCGGCGAGACCGTAGGCTTTGGAAAAGGTGCGCGTCACGATCAGGTTCCGGTGATCTGAAACGCGTGGAACGAAGCTCTCGTATACCGGCTCGTCCACGTACTCGAAATAGGCTTCGTCGACCACCGCCAGCACAGTTTCCGGAAGCGCGGCGACAAACGAAGCGACGGCGTCTGCCGGAAGCCAGGTGCCGGTGGGGTTGTTGGGATTGGCGATGAAAACGACGCGCGTCTTCGCGCCGATCGCCGCCGCCATCGCTTCCAGATCGTGACCGAAGCGCTTCGCCGGCGTGACCACGGCCTTCGCCCCCACCGCCTGGGTCACCAGCGGATAGACGGCGAAGGCGTGCCGGGAAAACACCACCTCGTTGTCGCAGGTGACGAAGCCCCGGGCGATGAGCTCGAGCACGTCGTTGGATCCGTTGCCCAGGGTGATCGATTCGGGAGTCACCTCGTGGTGGGCCGCCAGCGCCTGCTTCAGCGCAAAGCCGTTGCCATCCGGGTATCGGGAAATTCCGCCGGCGCACCTGGCCACCGCGGCGAGCGCCGCCGGGCCGGGGCCGAGCGGGCTTTCATTGGAGGCCAGCTTGATGATGTCGCTCAAGCCCAGCTCGCGCTGGAGCTCCTCCATGGGCTTGCCCGGCTTGTAGGGCGAGAGCCCGCGCACGCCTTTCGCGGCGAGAGCGACGAAGTCACATCCGGCCACCAGCCTATCCTGTCGCCGACCGCGGGTAGGAGCCGAGGACCTTGAAGAACGAGGCGTGGGCGTCGATGTCGTCCAGAGCAGCGCTGACATTCTCGTCGCTCGCGTGTCCCTCCACGTCGATGAAAAAAACATACTCCCAGATCCCGCTTCTCGACGGCCGCGACTCGATGCGCGTCATGTTCACGCTGCGCTTCTTGAATGCTTCCAGCAGCTCGAACAGCGCGCCGGGGCGGTTTTTCGCCGAGAACATCACCGACGTCTTGTCGTTGCCGGTGCGGGCCACGGACTGGGTGCCGATGACCAGAAACCGGGTGGTGTTGTCCGGCTCATCCTCCACGTTGCGGGCCAGCAGCTCCAGCCCGTAGAGCTCGGCGGCCACTTCCCCGGCGATGGCCGCGGTGGCGGGATCCTTGGCGGCAATCCGCGCCGCCTCGGCGTTGCTGCTCACCGCCTGGCGCTCGGCGGAGATCAGGTTGGTGTCGAGCCACTTGCGGCACTGCGCCAGGGACTGCGGATGCGAGCACACCCTGCGGATCCTGCTCCTGTCCCCCTGCGCCGCCATCAGAAAGTGGTGGATGCGAAGCTGCACCTCGCCGCAGATGGAGAGACCGGAACGGATGAACATGTCCAGGGTGTGATTCACCACGCCTTCCGTGGAATTCTCCACCGGAACCACTCCGAACTGCGCCGCGCCGGATTCCACCTCTCGGAACACGGCGTCGATGCTCTCCAGGGGCGTGACGGAAACCGCGTGGCCGAAATGCTTGAACGCAGCGGCCTCGGTGAAGGTGCCTTCGGGACCGAGAAAAGCGATGGTCATCGGCTTTTCCAGCGCGCGGCACGCGGAAACGACTTCCTGAAACAGACGGATGACGCGGTCGTTGGAGAGCGGTCCGGGGTTCGCCGCGGCGAGCCGCCGCAGGACCTCGGCCTCGCGGTCGGGACGATAGACGTCGCCGCCGTCGCCGTCCTTGACGCCCGCGATCTGCTGCGCGAGCTCGGCCCTCTGGCTGATCAGCGCCAGCAGCCTGTCGTCGAGGTCGTCGATCTCGCCGCGCAGCGTCTTGAGCTTTTTTTCCGATTCCTTCATCGCGCGAAGCGTTTGACCTGCCCGGTGGGAACTATGGCACGGGCCGCCCGCCGGTGGAACTCCGGCACGGGCGGCCGCCGGGCGGAACCCGCGGCTTCGGCGACGCGGATCGAAACCGACAGGCGCTCGATTCTCAACGCCGCGTTACAGCGCCCGAACCGACATCACGCCGTCGATTGCCGCCAGGTCTGCCAGCACCTTTGGCGGTATCTCGCCCTCCACGTCGGTGAGCGTGTAGGCCAGCTCGCCGCGGGACCTGTTCAACATGTCCAGAATGTTGAGATCGGCCCGGGCCAGGGTGGTGGAGATCTGCCCCAGCATGTTGGGCACGTTGGCATTGACCAGGGCCACGCGGGCCGCCGAGATCCGCGGCATCACCACCTCGGGAAAATTCACCGAGTTGGTGATGTTGCCGTCCTCGAGAAAGTCCCTGAGCTGCCGGCTGGCCATCACCGCGCAGTTTGCCTCCGCCTCCCGGGTCGAGGCCCCGATGTGCGGCAGGGCGACAATCTTCGCGTGGCCCCTGAGCTTCGTCGTCGGAAAGTCACAGACGTAAGCGTTGAGCATTCCGGCGTCGAGCGCGCCGACCACCGCATCGTCAACGACGATGCCGCGGCGGGAAAAATTGAGCAGCGTCGCTTCCCGGCGCATGTCCCGGATGGAATCGCTGTTGATCAGCTCTTTCGTCCTTTCCGACAAGGGCACGTGGATGGTGACGAAATCGGATTGACCCAGCAGATCCTTGAGGCTTTGCGCCTGAATCACCTCTGACGAAAGCTGCCATGCGCGCCTTACCGTCAGCTCCGGGTCGTAACCCATTACGCGCATTCCCAGCCTGAGGGCGGCGTTTGCCACCAGCACGCCGATGGCGCCGAGCCCGATCACGCCCAGCGTGCGACCGGGAAGCTCGAAGCCGACGAAGCTTCTCTTGCCGGCCTCCACCCCTTCATCGAGCGCAGCGTCGTCGCCCTCGATCGACTCGACGAACCGCCATGCCTGGCAGATGTTCCGCGCGCCGAGGAGCATGCCCGCCAGCACCAGCTCCTTGACCGCATTGGCGTTCGCGCCGGGGGTGTTGAACACCGGGATGCCGCGTTGGCTGAGGCGCGCCACCGGAATGTTGTTGACGCCGGCGCCCGCTCTCGCCACCGCCTTCAGAGAAGGCGGGATCTCGTAATCGTGCATGTCGAAGGAGCGCAGCAGAATCGCGTCGGGACTGGTGAGTTCGGAGCCCACTGTGTAGCGCTCCGTGGAAAAACGCTCGAGACCGGCGGGCGAGATGTTGTTGAGGGTGAGGATTTTGAACATGAAGAGGATGGTAGTCCTTTAGGAAATCGGTAGCACGGTACAGATACGAGCGTTCAAATAACTCTCAATATTTCGAATGTCGAATATCGGGTTTGATATCTGACCCTGAACCGAGAATCGGAATTTCTTCCCGAAATTCGATATTCGATCTTCGATCTACGGTATTCGCGTCTTAACCCCTCCTCCTTTCGAAATCCCGCATGAACTCGACCAGCGCCTCGACCCCCTCCAGCGGCATCGCGTTGTAGATGCTCGCGCGCATGCCGCCTACGGAGCGGTGGCCTTTGAGCCCCTCGAGTCCGGCGGCGCGCGCCTGCTCGAGAAATTCGCCGTCGAGGTCGGGCGAGGCGAGCGTGAACGGGACGTTCATACGCGATCGGCACGACGCATCGACGGGGTTGCCGTAGAACCCGGAGGCGTCGATGGCGTCATAAAGCGTTTTCGCCTTGGCCTCGTTTCTTTTCGCCATTCCGGCGACGCCGCCCCGGGCTTCGATCCACTCGAATACCAGGCCGGCAACGTACCAGGCGAAGGTGGGCGCCGTGTTCGCCATCGAGCCGGCGTCCGCCTGCACCTTGTAGTTCATCAGGTAAGGCGTGAGCTCGTGCGCCTTGCCGAGCAGGTCTTCGCGCACAATCACGACGGTCAAGCCGGCGATGCCGGCATTTTTCTGCGCCCCGGCGTAGATCAGCCCGAATCGATCCACGGCAACCGGCCGGGAGAGGAAGTTGGAGGACATATCGCCCACCAGCGGCACGGCGCCGCTGTTCGGCACCCGCTGAAACTCCACGCCGCCGATGGTCTCGTTGGGCGTGTAGTGCAGGTATGCCGCTTCGGGGTCCGTCTCCCAGCTCGATTCCTCGGGTATGCGCGAATAGCCGTCGTCCTTCGCGCTGGCGCACACGTTCACCTCGCAGTAGCGCCCGGCTTCCCGGATCGCCGCCGAGGACCAGTGACCCGTATCCACGTAGTCGGCCCGATCAGCGCCCCGGAGCAGATTCAGCGGCACGGCGGAGAACTGGAGCTGGGCGCCGCCCTGAAGGAAAAGCACCCGGTACGAATCGGGAATGGAAAGCAGGCGGCGCAGCCGGCTTTCGGCGTCTTCCGCGATCGCGCCGAAATGTGCGCTCCGGTGGCTCATCTCCATCACCGACATGCGCGCATCGCGCCATTCGAGCAGCTCGTCGCGGGCGCGCTCGATCACCGATCGGGGTAAGACCGCCGGACCGGCACCGAAGTTGAATGCCCTGCTCATGAGGTTCCGTGGCGTGAGTGGATCTCTGCTCCCTGCAATCGCCGACCTCGCACGCCCCGGCGCACCCCGACGGCAGGCAAGAAAAAGCGCGGAGACTCAGGCTCGATCAGGTCTCCTCGACAATCCTGTCCAGGCCGACCAGGCGCTCGCCTTCGCTCAGGCTGATGAGCCGTACCCCCTGCGTGTTCCTTCCCATCACGCTGATCTCGCCCACGCGCGTGCGCACCAGCTTGCCGGCGTCGGTGATCAGCATGACGTCGTCCTGCTCCGCCACCAGCAGCGCGCCGACCACTTCGCCGTTCCGCTCGCTGGTCTGGATCGAGATCAGTCCCTGCCCGCCGCGACCCTGGGGGCGGTAATCGTCGATTGGCGTGCACTTGCCGTAGCCGTTGCGCGTCGCCGTCAGCACGCGGCCGGTGTCGGCGATCATCAGCGAGATGATGTGCTCTTCCTTGCCCAGGCGCATGCCGATGACGCCACGCGCGTTGCGTCCCATGGGACGCACTTCGGCTTCCTTGAAGCGGATCATCTTGCCGCCGCTGCTGGAGAGCATGATCTCCTGCTTGCCGTCGGTCACGGCGACGCCGATGAGGCGGTCGCCTTCCACCAGCTCGATGGCGATGATGCCCGAGGCCCGGGGACGCGAAAAATCCCTGAGCGGCGTCTTCTTGACCAGTCCGTTCGACGTCGCCATGACGACGAATCCCGGCTGCTCGAAGCTCTGCAGCGACAGCACGGCGTTGATGCGCTCACCTTCGTTCAAAGGCAGCAGGTTGACGATGGGACGCCCGCGCGCCTGGCGGCTCGCGTGCGGCAACTCGTAAACCTTGAGCCAGTAAACCTTGCCCCGGTTGGAGAAGCAGAGAATGGTGTCGTGGGTATTGGCGACGAAGAGGCGATCGATGAAATCCTCGTCCCGCATGGAGGTGGCGGACTTGCCCTTTCCGCCGCGTCTCTGGGCGGCATAGGCGTCCAGCGACTGCCACTTGACGTAGCCGGCATGGGACAGGGTCACGACCACGTCCTCCGGCGT
>DATIPL010000523.1:0-10351 GCA_035471965.1 Gammaproteobacteria bacterium | reverse complement strand
AGTACTGCCGGTCTATATCCCAGTACCAGCGCTCGTGGCGCCAGTGAAACGTCGCCTCAGCAGCGTCGCCGGTGACGACTCCCTGCCACTCCAGCCTGCCCCGTTCGGGGCTCGACAGGGTCGCGGTGAAATGGTAAGTGTCGCCGACTTTCTCGACACGGTAGGGTGCGGGACCGAAACCCCAGCCCTCGCAGTCCAGTGATCGAAACATGCCGTCTTCAAACGAGATCGTATCTTCATGATCCTTCCCTTTTCCCTGCTCGCCGGTGACGCCTTTGAACCGCGTTCCGTCCAAAGCGTAGCGCTTCGAGACGGCGAATTCAGATGCCGCGACAGCGGCGCCGACGAAGGAAAGGAAAGCACAGACAAGGATCCGTCGAATGAGTTCGCGCATCGGGCTTTGTGCAGGCCGTTTCCTGCTCAGTGGTCGGCGGATTCCGGCTGATGGCAAGTGCAGCAGTCTGTCCTTATCTTCGTCAACTGTCATTCTGCAATGCATCAAGAGCGCTCTCCGGCGCCCGGCGACGGTCCTCGAGACTGAAGACGACAGGTTGCCAAGGATTGACGGTGTCGATGATTCGATCTTCCGGCCCTCGGTTCAAGAGTTCCGCCGTCGTGCGGGTGGACGCCAGAGGGGGGATCTCGAAGTCAGATCATTGAGCCGGCAAGAATCATGAAACGAATCGCCATTCTCCAGGGCCACCCGGACGCCTCGAATCCCCACCTGTGTCATGCGCTTGCGGAAGCCTACGGTGCCGGCGCCGAGAATGCCGGCCACGATGTGAAACGCATTCCGATCGCCGAGCTCAGCTTCCCGCTGATAAGAAGCCGGCGGGATTTCGAGCACGGGGAACGTCCGGCCTGCATTCGGGAGGCGCAGACGATAATTCAACGAAGCGCGCATCTGCTCCTGGTCTATCCGCTGTGGCTCGGCACCATGCCGGCGCTGTTCAAAGGATTTCTCGAGCAGGTGTTTCGCTACGACTTTGCCTTCGAGCAGAAACCGGACGGGCGCTTCGAGAAAAAGCTCAAGGGTCGTTCCGCCCGCGTGGTCATCACCATGGGCATGCCCGCAATGGCATATCGCTGGTACTTCCGCGCCCACAGCCTGAAAAGCCTCGAACGGAACATCCTCAAATTCGCCGGAATTTCCCCCGTCCGGGAAAGCTTGTTCGGCCTGGTCGAAGACGCCGACGAAAAGAAACGCGCCCGCTGGCTCGACAAGATGCGCGCGCTCGGCGCCGCAGGCCGTTAGCAACCAATGCGCTCGAATTCATTCAACCTGGCGAGGTGGCGCTGACCGGCACGCTCTCGTCTAATATCAAGTCCACGCTCCACCACTCGAGGCGATCGAAGAATGTACATCACGCCATTTTACGCGGCGATTCTTGTCTTTCTGTTCATTTTTCTCAGCCTGCGCACGCTGAGACTGCGGCATGAGCTCCAGATACCGCTGGGAGATGCCGGTAATCCGCAAATGCTCCGAGCGATGCGCGTGCACTCCAATTTCGCCGAGTACGTCCCACTGACGCTGTTGCTGATGCTCATGTTCGAGTCGGTGAGCGCTCTGCCCGGCCCCGCGCATGTTTTCGGCCTCTGCCTGCTGGCGGGCAGGCTGTCGCACGCGTACGGCGTGGGTCGGACCTCCGAAGACTACAGGTTCCGAATTTTCGGCATGGCCATGACCTTCACCGCGCTGGCGGGGTCGGCGATGGGGTTGCTCGCCGTTTATTCGCTGCGGCTGCCCGCGTGAGCGGTTCCGCGGACCCATCTTCCGTTCCGGAGATGCTCATCGACGACTTCCAACGCGATGATCGGGTCTCCGCCCTCGGCACGGCGTGGCGCGGCGTCAGCGACCGCGTCATGGGTGGCGTTTCAAAGGAGACGCTGCGACTGGAGGAGCATGCAGGCAGGCGCTGCCTCCGGCTGTCCGGCAAGGTGCGGCTGGAAAACAACGGTGGATTCATCCAGATGGCTCTGGACCTGGACCCGCGCGGTGCTTGCGTGGACGCGTCGACTTTCACCGGGCTGCATCTTCTGGTCAACGGCAACGGGGAACGCTACTCGGTGCACCTGCGCACGGCGGACGTCATTCGCCCCTGGCAGTCCTACCGCGCCCACTTCGAGGCGCCGCCGGTGTGGCGCGAGGTCCGGCTGCCCTTCGCCGGCTTCAGGCCACACCGCATCGAGGCACCACTCGATCTTACCCGCCTGCGGCGTATCGGTATCGTGGCCATCGGCCGGGCATTTTTCGCGCATCTCCGCCTTGCCGGGATTGCGTTTTACGGCTGAGCCTGTGGCTTGAAGGCTTCACACGCAGCCGCCGGTAAGGGATACCGGGTAAAACGGCGTCAATGGAAACAGCCTCGAATGACGACCACGGCCGAAGCGCCGGGCGAAACGCCGGATCCGGGATCGTTTCTGACCTGAAACCCCATTCCGGCTCAGGACCGACGCATCCTCGACGCCTGTTCAACCCAGCCGTTCCGCCGCGGCGCGTATATGGTCGGGTCCGAGGCCGCAGCAGCCGCCCACCACCCTGACCCCCGCGTCGACCCAGTCGGTGCAGATCCGGGCGAAGGCATCGGGAGATATGACGTCGTCGAAATGCCAGTTGGGCGGCTCGAAATTCCCGCTGTTGGGCCAGGCCCCCAGGGGCAACGGGGAGGCGCGCCGAAGCAAATCCAGCGCCGGACCGGTATCGGCAATCTCCGAGTGCATGATTGCCACCAGCTCCTCTCCGAGGCCGGTTACGCCCTCCAGCACGTCGGCAAGTGGCATCACCCCGGTCACGTGGCCGTCGGTCACCAGATCGCCATTTGCGCCCCGCACGCAGCTGAATCCCGACCACACGGGCAGCCCGACGGACAACGCCGCTTTAACCGCGGCGGTGCTGTAAGTCACGTCGCGCAACATCTCCAGCACGAGGAGATCGACGCCCGCTTCGGCCAGCCAGATGGCCTGTTGCGTGAGGCTTGCGGCGAGCTTTTCCGGTGATGGACGATCGGCGTCGTTGAAATTGGGCGCGAGCAGCGACAGCGAGCCCGCGATCCAGACCGGTTTCGATGCTGTTTGCTCCCGCGCCTGGCGCGCAAGCTCCGCAGATCGTCTGTTCACCTCTTCGGCCCGATCGCCGAGGCCCGCCGCTTCGAGATGATGGGGCGCCGCGGCATAGCTGTTGACGATAATGACTTCAGCGCCGGCCCGGATATAGTCCGCGTGCACCCCGCGCAGGACATCGGGCGCCAGAAGTGCGCCCGCACCGCACCAGGCGTGCTCACTCATGGCCACGCCGCGCCGTTGCAGCTCCGTGCCGGTCGCGCCGTCGAGAATCAGGGTGCGCGGCTCAGCCAAGCGTTCGGAAATCGTCATGAAGTCGTCCTCGAGGAGCCCGTGGATCCGGGATTCGTCATCGAACAGCTCGAATCGCGTGGGCGCATGGTGGCCGGTTTACACGATGCAGTCGGAACCCGGGGCGAATGGTGACAGCCAATTTTTTCTGATCAAGATCAGGCCCAGCATTCACCCTGCCTTGTATATTGAAATGCCCGCGCTGCGGAAAGGCAATAGTCGGGCCATCGCCTGTCCCATCCGGTAAAATGAGCGGGACGATAACGCTGATGCCACCAAGACCGACCTCGTCGTAATGGCCGCAAAACGCCCCCGCTTCGTCAGCCGACTCACCCGCGATACCGTGTCGCTGATCCTGGCCGGTGGCCGTGGCTCCCGTCTCGAAATGCTGACCGAATGGCGCGCCAAGCCGGCGGTGCCCTTCGGCGGAAAATTCCGCATTATCGATTTTTCGCTCTCCAACTGCTTCAACTCGGGGGTGCACAAGGTCTGCGTCCTCACCCAGTACAAGTCCCACGCGCTCATCCGCCATATCGTCAGCGGCTGGAGCGCGTTCAACTACGAGATGGGCCAGTTTGTCGACATCATCCCGGCGCAACAGTGGGTGAAGGAGGAAGCCTGGTTTCAGGGTACCGCCGACGCCGTTTATCAGAGCCTGGACATCGTCGAAAGCTACCATCCCCGCTACATACTGGTGCTTGCCGGGGATCACGTTTACAAGATGGATTACGGCGAGATGCTCGCGGCACACGTGAATTCCGGGGCCGACATGACCATCGCCTGCAACACCGTTCCGGTGAACGAGGCCAGGGAATTCGGAGTCATGACGGTGGACGCCGGTGCCCGCATCACGGAGTTCACCGAGAAGCCGGAGCATCCTGCCGGCACTCCGGAAGATCCGGGCAAGGCGCTGGTCAGCATGGGAATCTACGCGTTTTCCTTCGAATACCTGTGCGAGCAGCTGAAGCGCGACGCGCGAGTCAAAGAATCGAGCCACGACTTCGGCAAGGATCTCATTCCACACGCAGTGAACGAGGGCCACCGTGTTCAGGCTTACTCCTTTGCCGAACAAACGACCATAACCGATGTCTACTGGCGGGACGTGGGCACCATAGATGCGTATTACAAGGCCAACATGGAGCTGATTGGCGCCTCTCCTCAACTCGATATTTACGATCCTCACTGGCGCATCTGGACCTATCAGGAGCAACTGCCTCCCGCGAGCTTCGTCGGCTTCGACCACGGGGGCTCGAACTATGCCGTCAACAGCATGGTGAGCGGCGGCTGCGTGATCCAGGAGTCCACTCTGGAACAGTCTCTTTTGTTCTCAGGGGTCAAGGTCAGTCCGGGCTGCGCGTTGCGCGAGGTGCTCGCGCTGCCGGAATGCACAATCGGAGAGAAGTCGCGCTTGACTCGCGTGCTGTTGGACAACGGGTGCCAGGTTCCGGCAGGCACCGTAATCGGAGAAGATGCGGAGGAGGATGCCCGGCGTTTTCACCGCACGCCCGAAGGCGTGGTGGTGGTCGACCGGGAAATGCTGGGGCAAGGCCGCGAATACCTGCCCATGGGAACGGCGATAAGAAGCCACCTGTGATTCGCCCTTCAGGTGATCGCCGGCGTTCTTATCGCGCCTTCAAGTAGGCGTTGATACGCTCGCTGCAGTCGAGCTCGGGAACCTCTTGTCCCGCACCGCTCTTCTGCTTGACACCCCGCTCGATCACCTCGAGATACCCGGCCGCGGTGGCGCGCCAGGTGTAATTCTCCGCCACCCGGCGGCGACCGCGCTCGGCATAACTCCGGTGATGCTCGAGCGCCTCGAGCAGGCCGCGGGCGATATCCTGCGCATCAGCCGGGTCCACCAGCACCCCGGCCTCGTCGACGAAAATTTCCGACGGCCCGCCGTTTTTGGTGGCGACCACCGCGAGTCCGCAGGCCGCCGCCTCGATGAGGGCGAGACCGAACGGCTCGTAGAACGAGGTCAGCGCGAATACCGATCCCCGCCGGGCCAGAATTCGATAGGCGCAGGCCAGCTCCTGCTGCGATTTGAGATTCAGAAAGTCGACCCTGTCCCCGAGCTGCGCCGCCTGGATGGTTTCGAGGATCGGACGCAAAACTTCCTGCTCGGAATCGGGCAGGGTGGAAATCTCTGAATAGGGATCGTCAACGCCCCGAATGACGATGGCCAGCCGCGCACGCTGCTGGAGCGCCTCGCTCGAAGCGTAGGCGTCGACCACGCCGGCAATATTCTTCTTATGGTCCAGTCGGCTCGATACGATGACGTAAGGCCCGGCGTAGTCCGCCGCTCGCCCCGCAAGGCTTCTCTTCACCGCCTGGTCCCGGGGCCTTTCTTCACTGCTAAACACACTGGTGTTGACCCCCGGCGGAATCACGGCAAAGCGCGCGTCGTCGTGCACATCCACTGCTCCCGCATAAAGCGGGTGCGAGTACTGCTCCATCCGCTCCTGAGCGGTTGAGGTGATGAGCGTCGAGGCCCGTTCCATGCTGAGCCGCTCGGCGTGGATGCGCTTGGAAAAGCGGAATGTCTTTTCCATCCGCGCCGCGTTTTCGGAATTGACGCCGAGCTTGTCCATCTTCTGCGCACCGAGGGAGTGTCCGGTGAAGGTGAAGCCGAGTCCGGTCTTGCTTTGCATCAGCACCGCGCTATAGCCGCCGTCGGAATAGTGCGCGGTCACGAACTCGGGCGCATTGCCGCCGTAGAGCGCGAGCAGGTTGTCGACGAATTCACTCAAGCACGGCCAGAGCGCTTCCTTGGCGAGAAAGGCGTCGCCGCCGCAGGGAACGCGCAGAATTCTCGGGTTGTCCGGAAACCCCTGGTAGTGATCGACATCGTCGGAGAACTCCGGCCATTTGGGATCGCGGATCCGGCGCGTGACGATGTCCACCTCGACGCCGATCCCGGCAAGGGCCAGCGCGAGTTCCTTCACATAGACCAGCTGGCCGCCGAAATCCGGATGAGCGGTCCAGTAGGAATCGGCAGGATCGAAATTTCCCTGGGGGTTCAAGAACGCGACGCGCATGAACGCCTCAGTCCTCGCCGCCCTGTCGCTCGACGGAATAGTCCTTGTTGACGACGAGCTGCGCCTTCGCCTTGTGGGCCGAGATAATGTCGTGCTCGATGGCCAGCACCTTGTCGATAAAGGGATCCAGCTCGGCCTCGTTTCGCCGCCGTTTGTTGCGGTGGGCGCGGGTGTCCTCGTAGTCGCGGTCGATGAAGACCCGGGTATCCACGCTGGACAACAGGGTCGTGTAGGTGCCTTCGGCAATGGCCACCTCCGCGCCGCTGATGTCGAGACGCTCGGAGGTGATGCTGTCTGCCTCGTAAATCACCAGGGGCTTCTGAATCACGGGGTCCCCCTGGCGGAAGGATCGGAGATGGGCGTCCAGGAGATCCAGGTGCACTTCCTGTGGGCCCACCCAGCCGATATCCGCGCGCCGTGCGCGGTCGTTGGTCTTCGGCGGATAGACGAAATAATCGTCCTGCTGGAGAATCAGGCAAGGCTTCCCCGCGGCTTCCAGCGCTCCGGCCAGCGCCGTAGCCGTTTCCGACTTGCCGCTGCCGGACTCTCCGGCGATGGTGATGGTGTACTTCCCCGAATGCCGTTCTATTTCCGGCAGCAGCAGCTTCGTGATTCCCGCGGCTGCCTTGAGGTGGTGTTCCTCGACGACAATGGAATCTCCCCGCATCAGCGCACCCGAGCCGCCGTCGCCGTAAACATGTCCCGGGGCGGATCTTGAACGCCCCTGTCTCTGGAATAAGCTTGTGCGATAAGATCCACGCGTAATCAGCCCCGTGCACCCGAGATTCGGGCGCCGGAGTATAGCAAAAATCGGATCACTCGCTTTTGATGGACAAACAAGCGCAAGGAGCACTCTTCAACACCATGCCGACCTCTGAATTGAACCGTGAACAGTATTCCGAGATCTGGACGGATCTCAACCGCAGGCTCAAGCACATCGAGCAGCACGAAGGTGGGCTTGCCGGCGCGCTGGAGGCGCTCAAGATTCAACAGCTCGAGCGCGGATTCATCAAAGACGACCTGCACGAGATGCGTCGTTATCGCTTCCCCCATCCGAACGATCCGGAGCGCTTTTTTCTCGTTCAGTACAACCCGGTCCGGGCGCTGCGATTCTCGGGCTCCGGCAGAAGAAAACCTCCGCACGGCAGCGCTGACAAATACGACGGCTGTTTTCTCTGCCCGGACAACGTCGAGTGGCAGCAGGCGGGTCTCGAAATGGGCTACGAGCTCGAAGTCGATGCCATGCGCTATGTCGCCTGGATGAACGCCTATCCCCTGATGCCGCTTCACTGCGTAATTGCGAGTCGCGAGCACATTCCGCAGGCGTGGTGCGTCAACGGCGAGGCAATAGAATGTCTGAGCATCGAAAAGATCCTCAACGATCTGGTCACGCTTTCCAGCCGGGCGCCGGGATTCGTGGGTTTCTATAATGGCAAAGGCGCGGGCGCTTCGATTCCCGGGCATTTTCACTTCCAGTTTTTCAAAAGGCCGGAACTGTGGCCGCAGTTCCCGCTCGAGGTCGCGGCGCGCGAGTCGGGCATCGAGACCCACGGCACGATTGAAAACTATCCGCTGGCAGTCGAGTACTGGCGCGGAGATCCGAATGCTGTCGTTGAAGCGGTCTATCCGTGGATCCGCAACTGGCTGTCACGACACTCACATCAGCGCTTATCGATATCCGCAAATATCGTTTCGACCTTCGATCAGGCGCAGCAGCAGTCAGAGCTTTACTTCGTGCCCCGGCATGAGTCGCGGGTCAAATCGCCTGAAATGTCGGGGACCATCGGCGGTATCGAGGTGCTGGGCGAGATGGTCTTCTCCGGCGAAGAAGACGCCCGGCGTCTTCAGCGCGGAGAGGTCGACTATCACGCCGTCGAACGCATTCTCTCGGCGGCGCGCTTCGACTGATTCGCGGACGCGCGCAGTCAGAGCGGCGAACGTTGCCGCATGTCATTTTTAGCATGATTATGCAGCTCGTCGCTTGCTTGAGATCGAGCGCGACGCCGGCTTTGTCGAATGACGCTCCGACAGAAATCACGGAAATGCGTGATCCAGCGAGATCCAGTGACAGTCCTACTGCTTAGTTGCTGCCTGGTTTTTCCGGCGGCGCCGCCGTAAAACTCGGCCGGCGCATCCGCGATCGACGAGACATTTCAACAGCGCATGCACAGGCATCGTATTCGATATTCTGCTAACGTCGGCGGAGCTTCGGAGACCCGGCGGGAGAACAGCGGCTTTTCGCGTCGCCGGTTACGCCGCGGCCGCTTGTTTTCTGCTCGACCGGTGGCACGAAAAGGCCCGCCTGGGCGCCACAATTGTCAATTTGGCAAACCTCTCCAGTGACCAGCGGCTGGAGTCTGAGAGTCGTGACATCGCATGGCTGGCCGTCATCGGCGTGGTGCCCGTCGGCATGCCTTCAAACGCCGAGGACTATTTGCGTCGTGACCTCGGCGCACGGATCTCTGAGTTTCTGGTTGCACGTTCGCATTGAAGCCCCGTCCGCCAGACCATTACGATCGCCAACTGCGTTTATTTTCTTTCTGGCGGTGCCGATGCCCCGGATGAATGGCTGTGAAGTGGAAAGCGTGCGAAGCGATGCGGCGACCCTGATCGATGTCCTCGATCAATGGCGAGGTGCTGAACGTGATCCGCAAGCTCAACAGCGAGCACAATCTGACCATGCTGATGGTGACTCACCAGATGGGCTTCGCCAAAGAGAACTCCGATCGGGTGTGTTTCTTCTACGAAGGCAACATCGCCGAGCAGGGATCGCCCGATCAGATCTTCGGCAACCCGAAGAACGAGTGCACCCGGCAGTTCTTGAGCGCGGTGCTCGAGGCGACCTGATCCCGTCATGAAGAAACTCTCACTTGCGCAAGTGGAGGCGGCGCGTCGAAGAATCGAAGGCACGGCCATCGCCACGCCCCTGGTCCCCTCGCCTTTCCTGACGAATCTCGCGGGCGAGGATTTCCTGCTCAAGCTCGAAATGACCCAGCCGATTGGAGCCTTCAAGCTCCGCGGCGCCGCGAACGCCATATTCAGCCTCCCCGGCGACATCAACGGCGTGACCTGCTGCTCGACGGGGAATCACGGCCGGGGCGTCGCCTATGCGGCGCGCGAAAGAGGCATCAGGGCGGTGATCTGCATGTCTTCGCTCGTGCCCGAGGCCAAAGTCGAGGGCATCAGGGCGTTGGGCGCGGAAGTGCGTATTGTTGGCCGATCCCAGGATGAGGCGCTGGTCGAAAGCCGCCGGCTGGTGGAAGAAGAAGGGCTGGTGGAGGTATCGCCCTTCGACGATCCGATGGTGATCGCCGGCCAGGGCACCATCGGTCTCGAGTTGATGGAACAGCGCCCCGATCTCGCTACCATCCTGGTGCCGATCTCGGGCGGCGGGCTGGCGGGCGGCATCGCTCTGGCCGTCAAGCAGCTCGAGCCCCGGGTGCGGGTGATCGGAATCTCCATGGATCGCGGCGCCGCCATGTACGAGTCGCTGCGCGCCGGCCACCCGGTGGAAGTGGAGGAAGTCGCAAGCCTTGCCGACTCGCTCGGAGGCGGCATCGGCCTCGACAACCGCCTCACCTTCGCACTCTGCCAGGAATATCTGGACGACCTCGTTCTGGTCACCGAGAAAGAGATCTATCGCGCGATGCAGACCCTCTACTACGAGGACCGGATCGTATGTGAAGGCGCCTGCGTGGTCGGCATCGCGGCGCTGCAGGCGGGAAAGCTGCCGCCGCTTGAAGGGCCCACCGCGGCGATCATCACCGGGCGCAATCTGGACATGAAGATTCACGCCGACATCATGCAGGGCCGCGACGTGGTGCTCGGGGATTTTGTCCTGAAGGGAAGTCCCTATGCCGCGTGACGCCCGCATACCGCGCAAACGGGGACATTCAGAGCTCGTACCGCGCTCGGCTTCTGTTTTCCCGCTTCGATTGGCGGGGTCGACTTCCGGATTACTC
>DATIPL010000522.1:0-6398 GCA_035471965.1 Gammaproteobacteria bacterium | reverse complement strand
GAGACCCACCGCGCCCAGCATGGCGTTCAGCAGCCGCCCGGCGCGGCCGACAAAGGGCTCGCCCATGCGGTCCTCGTCCGCGCCCGGCGCCTCGCCGATGATCATCAGCCGCGCGTCGGGCGCGCCCACGCCGAATACCGTCTGCGTCCGGGACCGGTGCAGCGCGCAGCGAACACAGCCGGCCACGATTCGCTCCAGGGTCGGCAGATCCGCCTCGGAAACCCGGATTGAGTCGTCGCCGGACGGCGTTGGCGCGGGGGGCGGCTTCACCTCGCTCGGCCCCGCTGGCAGAAATTCCACCGCCCCATGGGAAGAATCGACGGCAGCGCGGGGTTCCCACACGGTAATGCCCATGGCATTGAGACAGCTCAGTTTGCGCTGGTCCACGACCACCCGCGTATTGTTTGCCAAGAGTGAAAACCGCTCAAGCGGTCATTTGCTGTCGCGCGCGTCCTCGGTGAGAGAAGCGGCCGCCGCGCCCCGCTGCAGGCGGCGCCGGCGAATATGTATGAGGGTCAGCACCGGACCGGATATGGCGTATCCCAGAGAGGCGAGAAACAACACCAGCGGCGGATCGCTGGAAATGAACACGAACACGAGCACAACGGCGAGAACGCTGACGAAAGGAACGCGGCCGCGAAGATCCAGATCTTTGAAGCTGTAGTATCGGGTGTTGCTCACCATCAGCAAGCCGGTGAGTATGGTGGCGGCGAACGCAAACGGGAGCATGGCTTTTCCGCTGGCGCCGTAGTCCGTCGCCAGCCACACCAGCCCGGCGATGACGGCAGCCGCCATCGGGCAGGGCAGGCCCTGGAAAAAACGCTTGTCCGCAGTGCCCAGCTGAGTATTGAAGCGCGCCAGCCTCAACGCCGTTGCCGCGGCGTAGAAGAATGCCGCCAGCCATCCGAGCTTTCCCATGTCGGAAAGCGCCCATTCGTAGGCCACCAGCGCCGGCGCCAGGCCGAAGGAGATGACGTCGGAAAGGCTGTCGTATTCCGCTCCGAAAGCGCTTTGGGTATTGGTCATGCGGGCGATGCGCCCGTCGGCGCCATCCAGCACCATGGCAACGAAAATCGCCGCCGAGGCAATGTCGAACTGATCGTTCATCGCCGCGACGATGGCGTAAAAGCCGGCAAACAGCGCCGCCGTGGTGAACAGGTTCGGCAGCAGGAAGATGCCGCGGCGAAGCCGCTTGTTGCCGGGACCGGCTGGCGTTTCCGCGGGCGCCTTGCCGGATTCTCTGCTCTCAGACATGGGAAGATAATAGCGCGAATGGCGCGAACGGTTCGAATCAGGCCACTCGATCTCGGCCGGAGACGGCAGGGCTAGTCCCGCTTCAGCTCCGCCAGCAGCGAGGACACCGCGCGAACCCGGTCTCCCACCTCGACTCGAGGCGCTGCATCCGCCGGCGCCAGCAGCTCGAAGGAGCTTGCAAAATATACGAAGCCGAGACGACCCCCTTGACCGACACGCTCGCCCGGGGAGTGATCGAAACGGCATCGGGACAGCGGCCAGCGGGAGGAGACCGCCATCAGCACATCTTCTCCCTCGTCGCTTTGCACCTGGACCGTGTAGCAGTCCGGCGAAGCGCCCAGGCTTCTCTTCAGTCTTTCTTCCCCGAAGGGCCCGTAGCTGGTCCAAATGCGCTGCACCTTGCCTTCGGTGGCGCTGAAAAAGACCGTGATCCCCGGCGGCGTCACCTCGATGCTGATACGAAGCGCCGGGCGGTCGAGGCGGGTGTCCGGGCAGGGCTCGATGCGCGAAACACGGCCGTCCACGGGAGAAAGCAGACCCAGCGGCACCGCCGGCGCGCGGCGTCGCGGCACCCGATAAAGCCAGATGAGAACGGCAACCAGGCCGAAGGCGGGCGCCGCGGCGTAGACGGATTCGAAAAACGCCAGCGCCATCCCCACCGAGAGGGTGACCAGGACCGCGGCGACGCCTTCACGCGCAATCATTCCGGCACGACACGGGAGCGCTCATGACGCGCCGGCGAACTCGGCAGGGCGATGCGTCCGCATTCTTCGATCCGCCCATCCGCAGCGGGTCCCGGGTCGAAGTGCGATGCGCAGGCGAACGCGTTTGAAGATCGGCTTTCAGTTTTTCGTCCGGTCGACCAGCTTGCGTTCGCGGATCCAGGGCATCATGTCCCGCAAGCGCTCACCCACCTGCTCTATGGAATGGGCCTGGCTCAAGCGACGCATGGCCTTCATCGTCGGCGTGCCGGCCTGGTTCTCGAGAATGAACTCACGCGCAAAGGCGCCGCTTTGTATCTCGTCGAGGATTTGGCGCATTTCGGCGCGGGATTCTTCGGTTACGATCCTCGGACCGCGGGTGAAGTCGCCATACTCTGCGGTGTTCGACACCGAGTAGCGCATGTTGGCGATGCCGCCTTCGTAAATCAGGTCGACGATCAGCTTGACCTCGTGCAGGCACTCGAAGTAAGCCATCTCAGGCGCATAGCCCGCATCCACCAGTGTTTCGTAGCCGGCCTGGATCAGGGCGGTGAGGCCGCCGCAAAGCACCACCTGCTCGCCGAACAAATCCGTCTCGGTCTCTTCCCGAAAACTGGTTTCGATAATGCCGGCACGCCCGCCGCCGATGCCGCACGCGTATGAAAGCGCCAGCTCTTTGGCCTGGCCGCTCGCGTTCCTGGCGACGGCAATGAGCATCGGGGTGCCGCCGCCGTCGACGTAGGTGGAACGCACCAGGTGGCCGGGCGCCTTGGGCGCGATCATGATCACGTCCAGGTCTGCGCGTGGCTCGATCTGTCCGAAGTGGATGTTGAACCCATGGGCAAATGCCAGCGTGGCGCTGTCGTTGATATTGGGCGCAATGTTGTCACGATAGAGACGCGCCTGGTGCTCGTCGGGAGCGAGCACCATCACGATCTCGGCGGACTTGACCGCGTCGTCGATGCTCTTGACCGAGAGACCGGCGGACTTCGCCTTGGCTTCCGATGCGGATCCGGGTCGCAACCCCACGACGACGTCCACGCCGGAATCTTTCAAATTATTCGCGTGTGCATGTCCCTGAGAACCGTAGCCAATCACCGCCACCTTCTTTGACTGGACGAGGGAAATATCGGCGTCCTTATCGTAGTAAATGTTCATCGTTCTCTCCGCGGATAACGAAATGGGTAGTGCAGATGGATGCGGAAGGTCGACCGCCGGGCCCGGATTCCGAATCCATCGTCGCTGCCGCTAAAGCCTGAGGGACTTTTCTCCCCTGCCGACCGCAAGCGATCCCGAGCGCACGACCTCCAGGATGGAAGCTTTGTCCAGGGCCTCGATAAACGCGTCCAGCTTCTCCGCGTTGCCCGTGAGCTCGATGATGTAGCTGGTATTGGTGACGTCCAGGACACGCCCCCTGAAGATGTCCGAAAGTCGCTTTATTTCTTCGCGCTGGGGGCCAGCCGCTTTGAGCTTTATCAGCATCATCTCCCGGTCGACGTGGCTGCCTTCGGTGAGGTCGAGCAGCCGAACGACATCCACCAGCTTGTTCAGCTGCTTGGTGATCTGCTCGATGATGGCGTCGGATCCGCTGGTCACCAGCGTCATTCGGGAAACGGTCGGATCCTCGGTTGGCGCGACGCTCAGCGATTCGATGTTGTAGCCCCGGGCCGAGAACAGACCGGCGACACGGCATAGCGCGCCGGGCTCGTTCTCCAGCAAGAGCGAAATGATGTGCCGCATTTCGAAAGGCTTCTTTGAGAACCTGTCTCAGAATTGCTGTGCTTAGCCTAACGGCGTTGAAAACAGGCTCGGGATGCTCATCGACCGGCGGGCAAACTCCGCTTATTTAGCCTGTTTTCGCCTTGTCTCGTGATTATCCAGTGTGGGCTCGCTGTCTGAGATCAGGTTCAAGCCAGCTCGCGATTCTTGCAGAGCTCGGACAAGAGCATTTCATTATGGCCCTTGCCGCTCATCATCATTGGGAAAACGTTTTCCGTGGGGTCGGTGATGAAATCCATGAATACGAGCCGATCCTTGAGCGCGAACGCCTCCTTGAGCGCGCCTTCGACGTCCGAGGGCTTGTCGATGGTCATGCCCACGTGGCCGAAGCTTTCCGTAAGCCGGGCAAAATCCGGCAGCGAATCCAGATACGAATGCGACTCGCGCTTCTCGTACATGAACTCCTGCCACTGACGCACCATGCCCAGATATCTGTTGTTCAGGTTAATCACCTTGACCGGCAGGTCGTATTGTTTGGCGGTGGACAGTTCCTGGATGCACATGACGATGCTGCCTTCTCCGGTGACGCAGGCTACGGTGGCGTCCGGATACGCGAACTGCACGCCCAGCGCCGCCGGCAGGCCGAATCCCATGGTTCCCAGACCGCCTGAGTTCACCCAGCGACGCGGCTTGTCGAAGGGATAGAACTGAGCCGCCCACATCTGGTGCTGGCCCACGTCCGAGGTGACATAGGCGTCTCCGCCGGTCACCTCATAGAGCTTTTGAACGACATACTGCGGCTTGATGCGCTCGTCGGACCACTCGTACTTGAGGCAATCGATGGAGCGCCATTCGTTGATTCGCTTCCACCAGGCGTCCAGGGCATCGGCATCGGGACGGCGATTGCTCTCCTTCAGCATGGCGATCATTTCGCGCAACACGCTGCCCACCGGGCCGACTATAGGCACGTGGACCTTCACCGTCTTGGCGATGGATGACGGGTCGATGTCGATGTGCACGATCTTCGCGTCGGGGCAGAACTTCTTCACGTCACCGACCACCCGATCGTCGAAGCGCGCACCGATGCCGATGAGCACGTCACATTCGTGCATGGCCATATTGGCTTCATAGGTGCCGTGCATGCCCAGCATGCCGACGAACTGCCGGTCCGTACCGGGATAAGCGCCAAGACCCATGAGCGTGTTGGTAATGGGGTAACCGAGCCAGCGGGTGAATTCCCTGAGTTCCTCGGAAGCGTTGTCGAGAACGACGCCGCCGCCCGTGTATATCATCGGCCGCCTGGCCGAAAGGATCAGATCCAGCGCCTTGCGGATCTGGCCGGCGTGTCCCCGCGTCACGGGGTTGTAGGAGCGCATGGTCACGCTGGCCGGATACTCGTAGGGAATCTTGAGATCCGGCCGGGTGACGTCCTTGGGAACGTCCACCACCACGGGACCCGGCCGCCCGGAAGTGGCGACGTAAAACGCCTTCTTCAGCGTCGCGGCCAGCTCTTTGACGTCCTTCACAAGAAAATTGTGCTTGACGCACGGCCGGGTGATGCCGATGCAGTCGACTTCCTGGAAGGCGTCGCTGCCGATGGCGTGGGTGGGCACCTGGCCGGTGATCACCACCATGGGGATGGAGTCCATGTGGGCGGTGGCGATTCCGGTGACCGCATTGGTGGCCCCGGGTCCGGAGGTGACCAGCACCACTCCGGGCTTACCCGTGACCCGGGCATAGCCGTCGGCCATGTGGGTCGCGCCCTGCTCGTGGCGGACGAGAATGTGCTTCAGGTAGTTTTGCCTGTAGAGCTCGTCGTAGATGTGCAGAACCGCGCCGCCGGGATAACCGAAGATGTACTCGACGCCCTCGTCCTTCAGGAACTGAATGATGATCTCGGATCCGCTGAGCGTCTTCACAAGGCCCATCCCGTTAAAAAAGCCCGCGAATGCGGGCCACCTGCACGGTCACCTGAAACGGCCAAACTACCTTAGATTTTCCGCGGAGGTCAAGGAAATCGCCGGTTTTTCACCTCCCGCATCCGCTTTCAGCGCCGGCTGCGCCGGCGCCGGGAATCGAATGGAATTGCGGTTTTGCCAAATTCGTCGCTAACGCGGCGGAAACCCAGGGTCTATAGTTATTGAAATCAGACATTTGTGGTGAACAGGCAATGTGGTACAGAAGGTATCTGAGGATCTGGCCGCTGGCTGCGGCCGCGCTGCTGCTCATGGCACCCGTGGAGTCGAGCGTCGCCCGCTTGTACAAGTGGGTGGACGAGTACGGCAACGTGACCTATTCGGAACGCAAACCGCCCGGCCAACAGGCGGAAGAGATCAAGGTTCGTACCGCGCCGGTTTCGCCTTCTCAGGCCCAGGAGCAGCTGGATGCCATGAAAGACAAGACCGACACCCAGCAGGAGGACCGGAGATTCGCCCGCACCGCGGCCAGCGAGAGTGATAAAGAGGTCGAGATTTTCAAGAAAAACTGCGAAATCGCGCGCCAGAATCGCCGCGTGCTGGAAAACTCTTCCCGCATCCAGGGCCAGGATGGACAGGGCAACAATTACTTTCTCGATGAAAAAGAGATTCAGGCCAAGCTTCAGCAGTCCATGAAGCAGATCGAGCTCTACTGCAAGTAATTCTTTCCACGCCGGGCGCCGACCGGCGCCCGGCGGTCCAGCGCGAACCTCCAGTACCCCGCCCCCGATCCGGCGCCGTCGGATAT